>DAOWIC010000300.1 GCA_030641085.1 Calditrichota bacterium | reverse complement strand
TTAAAGAGGGCGAAGAAATCGCTCTTAAGAAGTCCTTCATCAAATGGTTCAACCAGTCCTGCGGCGCCACTATCGATGGCACCCTGGAGTCGATTTCGGCAATTACCGGCCAGGTGCTCCAGCGCGGACATCCGATCCCGGTCGAGGTCAAGGCGTACCTTCAGGGCGAGGTGATCGAAGTCATCCCCGATGAGGGTGTCGAGGTTGCCTGCTTGGCCAGCTTTATCCAGGGCATCTTCGGTATCGGCGGTGAAACCACCGGTAACCTGCTGACTGTGACCAAGGACAACAAGACTATTCTCAGCGATGACCTGATTGACGAGAGCATGGCCGGCAAGGTTCTGGTCGGTGGTTCTCGGGTGACAGCCGACGCCCTCAAGAGGGCGATCAAGCTGGGCATCAAAGGTATTGTGGTCGGCGGTTTCGACGACAAAGACCTGCGCGACTTCCTCGGCTATGATATCGGCGTTGCGATTACCGGTTCGGAGGATACGGCTACTACGCTGGTCGTCACCGAGGGATTCGGTGAGATGATGATGGCTCAGAAAACGTTCGATCTGCTCAAGAAGAACGAAGGCAAGATGGTCTGTATCAACGGCGCCACCCAGATCCGTGCCGGCGTTATCCGCCCCGAGGTGGTCGTGCCGATGGGTTCCGATGATCTGAGCGACATTGGCGACGGCGAGGCCGAGATCCAGGGCCTGGCTGCCGGTTCGCTGGTGCGTATCATCAGGCACCCCCATTTCGGTAAACTGGCTACTGTCACCGACCTTCCGGCCCCGCTGCACGAGTTGGAGTCGGAATCGAAGGCTCGAGTCCTGAGCGTCAAGCTCGACAACGGTGAGACCGCTATCGTCCCGCGTGCCAATGTGGAGATGATTGAAGGCGAATAGCAAAAACGTCAGATGTACCCATGAAAAAAACCTCCTGCTTTTGCGGGAGGTTTTTTTTATGCAGCAGTTGATAGATTACATGGTGTCAGACGGAATTGCTTCCATCGCTGCAGTGTCCATAGCTGCGGAATCCATCCGAGTCGTATCCATCGTCTCGGCCTGTTTGACTTCCACCGGCACTTTGTCGGGTTCTTCGGCTTCCTTCTTGCCACACCCGTAGAACATAGCCAAGGCCAGCAAGGCCACCATCAGCAGTAGCACAACTCTCTTCATATGAGCTCCTTTTGAGGTTTGGTTTCTCATGGGAAACAGGACTAAAATGTCGTCTGCGGAATAATTGTCAACTATAAATCACTACTAATATCACATTGGCGGGCGGATTATTCGCCAACGGCCTATTTTTGTTGACGGCGCCATGTAACGCACCTATTTTCAGACTCCTGAGGAAATTATTTCCACAGGGGCGTTTCTTACGCATAAAGCTGTAACCTTTAGGCAGATAGGGTGTAAGACTAAATATGAACAACGTTCTGCTGATCGGCCTTTTCTCCGGCTCGGTTTGGCAAATTCTGAGCCAGACATCCGCCTTTGGACTTTTCATTCTGGCGGTGCTTTCTTTCATGTCCTTCGTATCATGGATGATTATCTTTCAGAAGTGGCGTCAATATCGGGCGGTGGAAAAGGATAATGATCGTTTCCGCCACCAGTTCAGCCATTCGAGAGGTGTCGGCGAATCACTGGGACAGGCCAAAGCAACCTCCAACGCCACCCTTTCCAACATCTACCTGGCCGGATTCGAAGAGCTTTCCAGTTTGAAAGAGCTGCGCAATGAAGGCGGAGCGCTTCAGAACAAGGTCAACCCTCTCGACAATGGCGACTTTGATATTGTCGAAATGACTATGGAGAAAGCGCTCTCGGAGGAGATGAGCAAACTTCAGAAGCAGGTTATTTTCCTCGCCTCAACCGCCAGTTCGGCCCCGTTTATGGGTCTGCTGGGCACAGTGGTCGGTGTTATGGACTCGTTCTGGTCTATTGGCCAGCGTGGCTCGGCATCGCTGGCGGTGGTCGCGCCCGGTATCGCCGAAGCGTTGCTGGCAACCATTGTCGGTCTGGCGGCGGCCATTCCGGCGGTTATCGCCTACAACTGGGCCAACAACAAAATGCGCTCCATCGGCGACTTCTCCAATAATTTCATCCTGGAGTTTCTGGCCCGGGCCAAAAAGGAAGTTCGGTAATGCGACGACCCCACCGGCGTTCATACGACTCCATGGCCGATATCAATATCGCAAATCTCGTCGATGTCATCCTGGTCGTGCTGATAATCTTCATGATCTCGGCCCCCTTGCTTCAGTCCGGTATCGAAGTCGACCTGCCCCGCACGCGAGGCACGGCCGTCACCGAACAGGCCGAGGGCGTGGTCGTGACGATCGACAACAAGGGCGGTCTTTATATCAATGATGTTTGGACACGAATGGAAAATCTCGAAGAGCGCCTAAAAGATGAAATGAGCGCCAAAAACACCGCCTCGGTTTACCTGCGAGCCGATTCCCTGGTCATGTACGCAACGGCTATTAAAGTAATCAGTCGCCTGAAAGAGGCCGGCATTGAGGAGATCGGCCTGGTGACGGCGCACGAAGAAAAGGGTCGGACCGGAAGATCCAGATAAAGATGGTCATGAAAAGAGAAGTTATACTGTCGCTGCTTTTGCATCTGACGGTCGTTTTCTTCACCATTCTTTCATCCCCTTTCGATATCAAGAAAACGACTCAATATGATGAGGTGATCAAAATCCGGGCAGTCACGCTGCCCGATTTCTCGCCCGCAGCGCCGGTTGTCCAGGAGACCGAACCGGTCACGATCCCGGAAGCGGTGGCCGATGAACCGGCCGAAATACCGATCGATGATCCGACCAGTGTCGACGAACCCAAAAAGACCGAAAAGCCAACACCGAAGCCAGCCAAAAAACCGCCGCAGGACACTCCTTCAGCAACCGATGAAACCCCGCCCGCAACCGGTAATGGCGATCAGACCGAAATCGACGTGGCCGGTACCGGCACCGGGTCTCCCTTTGCCGGGGCAACGATAGATAACGCCAGTTTCGAATATCCCTACTGGTTTACCCAGACCTTCAACAAAATCGCCTCCTCTTGGCGCAACACGGTCGTCTATGACGGCTCGCTGGTCTGTGTCGTCTATTTTCAGGTGATTCGTTCCGGACGCGTTATCGATGTTCGGGTTGAGTTCTCCTCGGGCGTAACGCCCTTCGACGAAACCTGCCTGACCGCTATCGAGCGCGCCGCCCCCTTCCCGCCGTTGCCGCGGGAATTCAGAGATGAGATCATTGGCATAACCCTGCCGTTCAAATACGAACCGAGGTAGACAAATGAGAAAAACGCTTCCTTTGCTGATACTGGTCACGATCCTTCTTGTCGCGGGCAACAGCTTCGCCCAGGGCGACAATGTTCGCAACATCTTTTTTGACACGATCCGCACCGGCGATGTCAAAGGCACCCCGATCGGTGTCGAGGGGATGAAATATATCGGCAACCAGTATATCACCTATGACGACTCACTGTTGATGGATTACGTTTCCGGCACGGTTCAGTTCGACATTGACTTCCACGCCGATTTAGAGCTGATCCCGCTGGACAGCTTCTACCTCAAGACCTACGAGATATTCGAGATGGATCTGCTCGGCTGGAAGCGCCTCGGGGCCGACCTTTTGGTCAAGCTTGAAGCGGAGTTCCCGTCCACCAAAATCCGGGCCCGTTGGAAACTGTTCGACACTATCCGGCGACAGCAGGTCGCCCGCGGGGTGGTGGAAAAGCATAAGTCACAATGGCGGGAAATCGGTCACGAAATCGCCAACGAGATTGTCCACACCCTTACCGGCGAGGACGGTATCTTCCTGACCAAAATCGTCTATATCAAGCAGATCGGCTCGGCCAAGGAGCTGTTTATATCGGATTTTGACGGCGCCCACGCACGACAGGTGACCGACAACGGCTCGATCAATCTCTCACCGGTCTTTTCAGCCGACGGCAAGCGGATCTATTTTACCAGCTACCTCGAGGGCGACCCGCAACTCTATTCGGTGGAGGTCAATTCGGGCGAAATAAAGCGCGTGGCCGATTTTCCCGGTATTATCGCCGCCCCGGCTGTGTCACCCGACGGCAACAAAATCGCCTGCACCATGACCAAAGACGGCAACTCGGAAATATACGTAATCGATCTCAACGGCAAGGTGATCAAGCGCCTGACGTGGCACCGCGCCATCGATACCGCGCCGACCTGGTCGCCCGATGGTCAGATGATCGCCTTTTCGTCCGACCGCAGTGGCGCCCCGCAGATTTACCTGATGGATTCCGATGGTCTCAACACGCGCCGCCTGACCTACGAGGGTCGCTACAACGATTCCCCGATCTGGTCCAACCGCGGCGACCGAATCACCTTTGTCAGCCGGACCAAACGCGGCCGGTTCGACCTGGCCTCGATCAACACCTCCGGCCACGATTATCGGGTCCTGACCGAGGTCGGCATGAACGAGAACCCGCACTTCTCCCCCGACGGCAAGCATATCATCTTCTCGTCGACCCGGCGCAGCCCGCGCGATATTTACACTATGGATATTACCGGGCGCAACCAGCGCCGACTGACCCGCTTCGGCAACTGCTCCAACCCCAACTGGGGACCGATTGTCGATTAGAGTCACCGCTTGAGGAAGCCGAGCGATTCAACGGAAACTTTTTGTTGAGCCTCGTATATAAGCTGTAGACCGGTGCGCAACCCGGCGGTCGCGCCCTGTCAGAATGCGGCCGGATGGCAATATGCGAACAAAATACTGGCTTTTTTTAATTGACCCTGCACAGGCGGGGGTTTAGATTGGTTTAATTAGAGAAGCGAAAACTAATCCTTAATTTCCTGGTCATGGGAGGTTAATTAGAAGATGAAAAGATTTGGATTGCTTGCTGTAATCGGTATGGTGGGCCTCATGTTGATGCTCGCCTCCTGCGGTGGAGAAAAGCCGCAGCCGGTAGATGAGACGCCTCCAGTGGTGGTAGTAGACACGACACCAACTGAGCCGGTCGAGCCACCACCTCCGCCCCCGCCGCCCCCGAAACTGAAGGAATCGCAGCTTCAGACGGTTTTCTTCGACTTTGACAAGTTTAATCTTCGTCCGGACGCCAAGTCGAGCCTCGATCACAACTATGCGTTGCTGAACGAATTCGCGGACGCGATCATCAAGATCGAGGGGCATTGCGACGAGCGCGGCACGATTGAATACAACCTGTCGCTGGGCGAAAAGAGAGCCAGGGCGGTCATGGAATACCTGACCGGTCTCGGCATCGATGCGACCCGGTTGTCGATCATCAGCTATGGTAAAGAACGCCCGCTTGATCCGGCCAGCAACGAGGCAGCCTGGGCTAAGAACCGCCGCGGCGAGTTTGTGATCATCTCACAATAGCGCGGCAGGATTTTTCCTATGCTGAGATATAAACCATTTTGCAGAACCGCCATTATAGTGATGGCGGTTTTGTATATCGGCGTCTGTCTGAGCGGATGCGTCACCTCGCGCCACGTCGACGAGGTCAAAGCCGAAATTCGCGAGGTCAAGGCTCAGAACCAGACAACCCAGGACGCGATCGCGCGGCTCGACTCGGTCATAGTCGAGGGAGCCGAGGCCGACAAGAAACTGCGCAACGAGATCAGCTATACCACCAACGAGCTGCAGCAGCAGATAGAGATTCTTCTCGAAAACTACAACGATCTGCTGCGGGTGATCGAGCAATTGCGCAGCCAGCCATCGGTGACCCATGTCCTGCGCGACTCCCCCGGCTCACAGCCGGAGAGCCAGCCGCCCGACTCGGGGACCGAGACCCCGGCCCAACCCGCGATTGACTGCTCGGCCAAGTACGACGAGTCGTTTATCCTGGTCCGGCGCGGCGAGTATGACCAGGCAATCGAGGGATTTCGCGAGTTTTTGCAGTATTGCCCGAAGCATGAAAATGCCGAAAACGCCCACTATTGGGTCGGCGAGAGCTACTATGCGCAGGATAAATTCGTAGAAGCTATAGCTGAATTTGAGTACCTGATTGAAAACTACAAGAGTTCCGTCAATGTCAGCCGGGCTATCTACAAAGCGGCCCGCTCCAATCAGGAACTGGGCAAGGCGGATGTGGCCAAGCAGCTTTACCAGCGACTTATTGACGACTACCCCGAATCGCTGGAAGCCAGCCAGGCCAAAGACCGGCTGCGTGACATAAAGTAAATGACACTCGACATCATAAAATTGAGTATTGCTACCCCGTCCGAGCCGATCCTGCCCGGTCGGGGTTTTTATCAGGTGGAGGAGGACGCCCTGCATGTACAGGTGGGACCGTTCTCCCACAACCGCCGCTTCTTCTCCTGGATCGAGTCGCCCAATGTCCGCCTGGATTTCGACCGCCAGGGACGGCTGATTTTTATCGAGCTGGCCACCGCCCGCCGCCACTGGCAGACCGACCCGGCTCTGACACCTCCTGACATTTGCGAACCGGCCGATATTCGATGGCTGGATTTCCGCGAGTCGGTCACCGAGCCGGTCACGGTGGCCAATCCCGAGCGTAATCTGGTCTGTATCAGCTTTAAGGAGAACGGCACGCCCTTGAACTACCATCTGGCTGATTCGCTCGTTTGTCAGGTTGACCGCAACTATAACCTGACCTCGATCTGGATCAACGACATTGTCACCGACCGCGCCGGCAAGCGTATCCGCGCTTTTCGCAAGAAATCCCGCCATAACAAGTCTTATTACGCCTGACCCTCACTGTCCCATAGTGGTCACGATCAGGGTAATTGTACCGCAGGGTACGAGTATCCGGGCGCTTCAAACTACGTCACGCCAACGCAAATCACCACAGACCAGCAAGTTAGTAAACACTAACCCCGTTGGCATAGCATTTGTTCTACTGAGAGCCGGTAACTGAATTCTGTGCATTTAAACTCTCTCAAACCTGGAGGTTGGAGATGACTCTGAAGTCCAAAGCTATGACGGTTATTGCCCTTCTTTTGACCTTGCTGTTCGTTGGCGGTACGAGTGTCAACGCTCAGACCTGTGATGGCGGCGGCAAGAACTTTGTCGACCTCGATGGTGACGGCTTTAATGACAACGCCCGCGACGCAGACGGTGACGGTATTCCGAACGGTCTCGATCCGGATTATGTCAAGGGAGCCAAAGATGGCGAAGGCTACAAGAACGGTTTCATGCATGCCTGGACTTTCCAGCATCAGGCCAAGCAGGACGGCCTGTCCCAGAGCCGGGCACGCTGGTTCCATCAGCTTAAGGCTGAAGCGAACGGCAATATCTATCGCTACGGCGGTTTCGGCACCGGCAACGGTGACGGCAACATGGGCGAGACCGGTTCCGGCGGTGAAAACTCCGACAGCGGTGACAGCGGAAACGGTCATCAAGGCGATGGAGGAGGAGGTAGTAATTAAGCGCTGACTCCTGTACTAAGAGATGGCGGCCGTGGGTCGCCATCTCTTTTCGTTTTATTTCAGAGAGGAAAGATAAGAGATGACTCCCCGTTTGCGCGGCTTGCTGGCCGCTATTTTGCTTTTTACATCCATGACAACAAGCGCTGAGGTAACCACCCAGTTGAACCTGAGCAGTGGTCACGATAAGAACATCTTTGCCGATTCCTCCGCAACCGGCGACACCTATGCCTCGTTCAGCCCCACGGTGCGGTTCTACCCGGCTGCCCCGCTTGAAGTCACCCTCGAAGGATCATACAAAGCGTATCAGGATAACAGCGATCTGGGCAGCCTGTACGGTGGCGCAGGCGTCTCTTTCATTCCCACCAAATCCGGTTCGAGGCTGTCGGTACTAATCTCGGGCAACCTGTTCACCCGCCGCTACGGCGACATTTTCGATATATACAATTATCAGGGTTTCGGTTTGGCCGCCTCGACCAGCCTGAAGCTGCGCACCAATATCCGGCTGCGCGCGGGGGCGTCGTTTAACACCGCTGATTACGATAATTCCGAGAGCGGCGACCACAACGGCCTTGATCTTTACGGCGGGATCAACTTCACCCCCTTCGGATCCAACGCCCTCGACCTGACCGGCGGCTACCTAAGATATGCCTATACCACCGACCCCGAGCTACAGCCGACCGCCTCCCCGCGAGGAAACAGCAGCGACGACGCCGACAATGAAAACCGCTATGACGTCCTCTATTTCTCCGGCCGTCTCTCCCGCCCGCTCGGCGCCAGGACCGGTCTGAAACTCACCTGGTCGGAGCAGCAGTTTGTTCAGGAGGATGACCCGGTTACCTACGGTTTCTCGGTCGATATCCTCTCGCCCTGGACCAGTGTCTGGGAAGGCCGGACGGTTCTGGTCAGCCTGAAGAATTTCTCGATTCCCAATGTCATTCTCCAGACCGGCTTCAGCTACAACGAACGAGAGTATATAGCAACCTACGACTACCTAACCACGCCCAGCGGAACCACTCTGGTCGAGTTCCGGCGCGAGGACACGCGATACAAAACCTGGCTCAGTATCCAGCGTCCGATAAACCTCTGCCCCGGACGGTTGCTCCAACCGACCGTGAGCGTTGAGTTCCGCGACAACCAGTCGAACGATCCGTATTACGACTATACCGGTCTGGCGATCAACGCCTCCATCGACCTAAAATTCTAACCGCATCACATATCCGGTCATTGAAGTTGACACACCCGTCCGGCGGCCCTTAAATTAGTCGCATGGGGAAACCGTCGGAAAAGATCATCGCTGAGCTTAAAAAGCTGCGCGCCGAAATCAACCGGCACAACCGGCTTTATTATGTCGAGGATAGCCCCGCCGTATCCGACGCCGATTATGATGCCCTCTTCGACCGCCTGCTGGAAATCGAAAAGCAATTTCCCGGTCTCGTTACACCGGATTCCCCCAGCCGGCGGGTCGGCTTCGCTCCCGCGAAACGGTTTGAGCCGCTCGCCCACCGCCTGCCGATGCTCTCGCTTCAGAAGGTCACGACTGTGGAAGAGTTTACCGAATTCGACCGGCGCGTTCATGACGGGCTGGAGACCGAGGACGAGATTCAATATATCACCGAACCTAAGCTCGACGGTCTGGCGGTGGAGCTTGTCTACGAGGACGGCCTGTTTGTGCGCGGCTCCACCCGTGGCGACGGCACCACCGGCGAGAACATCACCCCCAATCTGAAAACGATCCGTAATATCCCGCTGAGGCTTTCCGATGATGCGGCACGCCGCTACCCGCTACTGGAGGTGCGCGGCGAGGTAATTATGCGCCGCTCCGCCTTCGAACGGCTCAACCGTCGCCTTGAGGCCGCCGATCAATCGCCGCTGGCCAACCCCCGCAACGGCGCGGCCGGATCGCTCCGTCAGCTCGATCCCTCGGTGACTGCCTCGCGACCGCTGATTTTTTATGCCTACGGCATCTCGGCCACCGACCTGAGCGAACTCGACAGCCAGAGCAAGACAACAGAATTCCTGCGCGGCGAACATTTCCTCATTAGCGAACTGATCAAGTCGGCCCGCGGTACTACAGGGGTACAGAAAATCTTCGAACAGCTCCAACAGCAACGCGCCGACCTCGACTACGAAATCGACGGCATGGTGGTAAAAGTCGACAGCTTCGTGCACCAACAGTTGCTGGGGCAGATCTCCCGCGCTCCCCGCTGGGCGGTTGCCTGGAAATTCGCCGCCGAACAGGCCCAAACCGTAGTGGAGGATATCCTTTTCTCGGTCGGTCGAACCGGCGCGATAACTCCCGTGGCCAAACTAAAACCGGTTGGCGTTTCCGGCGTTACCGTCTCCAACGCCTCGCTGCACAACGAGGACGAACTGCGAGAACTCGGGCTGCGGATCGGCGACACGGTTATTGTCCAGCGCGCCGGTGACGTAATACCGGAGGTGGTCGAGGTCCTGCTGGAACACCGTCCGAAAAACGCGCGCGAGGTCTCTTTCCCCGACACCTGCCCCTCCTGCGGTGGCCGGATTGTCCGACCGGAGGGCGAGGCGGCTTATCGCTGCCTCAACAGTGCCTGCCCGGCTCAATTGGAGGGACGGCTCTTTCATTTCGCTTCCAAAGGCGGCTTCGATATTGTCGGCCTGGGCGACAAGCTGGCCCGGCAGTTAATCAGCGAAGGTCTGGTGAAAGACCCCTCCGATCTTTTCTATCTTACGATCGAACAACTGCACCCGCTGGATCTGATGGCCGAAAAGAAGGCGGCCAACCTGCTGGCCGAGATCAAACGCTCACGCGCCACTGAACTGCCGAAGATCATTTATGCCCTGGGAATAATCGGCGTGGGTGAGGCGGCGGCCCGGCTTCTGGCTGAACATTTCGGCTCGTTTGAGGCGATGATAGCAGCCGACCGGGAGGTCCTTGAGCAGATCGACGGCATCGGACCGGTGATCGCGGCCGATATTTGTGACTTTTTCGAAAATGAAGGCAATCGTCAAATGGTCGGCAAACTCCGCCGGGGCGGGGTGCTCTTTCCCGCTTTCGAACGCGCCGCCACCGCCGAGAGCCTGTCCGGGAAGACCTTTGTCATCACCGGCACCCTGTCGAAACCACGCAATCATTTCAGGAACCTTATCGAACAAAACGGCGGCAAGGTCTCCGGTTCGGTCTCGAGCCGCACCGACTACATCCTGGCGGGCGCCGAGGCCGGGTCCAAACTCGATAAAGCGATAAAGCTGGGCGTCACGGCTGTAAACGAAGATGAATTTCTCAGGCTGCTGGAATAAAACCGCCCGGCCGCTTGACGAAAATCAAGGACAGAGGAGGCCCATGATACGATATTGAGGCAGAAACTCGATAACTCAGGAGAAGTATCATGACGACCTATATGAAAAGATTTGTTTTCGCCGCTCTCTTTTACCTGGCCCTGTCGGCGATCTTCGGCATGCTCAACGGCTGGATCGGGCTGGGCTATTTCGGTTCCTTCGCCCACAGCCATTTCAACCTGCTGGGCTTTATGTCGATGATCGTTTTTGGCATCGGGTATTTTATCCTGCCCCGTTTCAACGGCACCGAACTGCGCTTTGAAAGCTGGGTGCCGATCCATTTCTGGCTGGCCAATATCAGCCTGATCGGAATGGTTGTATTTCGCGGTTTGCAGATCGAAATGGGTGTGAGTATATACGAGGTCCTCTTTATCATCTGCGCCGGCCTGCAGGTAATATCGATTATGATGTTCGTGATCAATATCTGGATCACCTTGTCCCCGCTCAAAAAGAGCGCCGTCACCCCAGAGTCAATACCTGACATCCCAACTCAGCCGACTAAAGCTGCGATTACGCTCAGCGCCGATACGAAAGTGGCCGACCTGGTGGACACCCTGCCCTCGACCAAGGAGGTTCTTGTCCGAGGCGGGCTGGCCTCGCTGGAGATGCCCGGACATATTGATCGGGTACGGATGATGGGAGTCACGCTGGGTATGGCGGCTGCCAACCACGGCCTTGACTTAGACGCGCTGATTGCCGGTGTGAGTGATGAATTCCAGCGTCACGGATACAGCACTGTAAACGCAGTAGCAGCCAATTCAGCCGGTGCAGTTACTCTTTCCACCGATGTTTTGATAGGCGAAGTTATCGAAAAGTATCCCCGGACACGGGAGATTTTCCAGAAGCATTTCGGGTCGGGTTGTTTCCAATGCCCCGGGCAGGCGTATGAATCTATTGACATGGCCTGCCGGATGCACGGCGTCGATCCGCAGCAATTCCTAAGCGAAGTGAACGCCGTTCTGAGCTGATCTGAAAAGGCCCGGTGGTTGCACTCACCACCGTCACCGGCGACTACATCGAGTCGATCTTCTTTTCCAGAGACTTCAGCGCCTTCGCCAGTTTATCCACCTTGGCCTCGACCTTTTTCAGGTCGGTCCGTTTGGCCAGGTTGAGGTTCTTCACCAGTTTGGTGATCTCCTGACCGGTCTTGTCGGCACCCTTGGAAATCTTATCTTTCCATTTGGTTGTCGATTCTTCCGCCTTGTCGAGCATTTCTATAACGGCTTTCTTGCGGTCGGATTTATCCAGATCACCCTTTTCAATCAGGTCATCGATAATCTTCTCCGCCTTGGCCCGCGTGACGTGATAAGCGCCGATCGAGGCCAGAATTGTGTTTTTAAGAACTGACATTGATTCATCACCTCCGTATGATATGATCTTTCTTAGAAGCTCTTTGGTCTGGCTTTTGTCTTCCCACGACGATGCCTCCGTCAGCAACACCCGACCGAACACGGCCAGGGTGACATCCCTGCCGGAGGTGTTGTCCACTACCTTCAGTTGCTCCCCTTCCTTGACCATAGTTGCCAGATCGGCCTGGGTGATAGTCCGGCTATGATCGGTGTCATAGAGGCGCCGGTTGCTGTAGCGTTTGATGACTTTCATACTATAATATAGTGCGTCGCACCATAATTGTCAACAGAAATCGGTTAATCCTCCCGCTCGGCGCGGCCTAATGTTTGCCGGCCGACATGAGGACGATATTAACTATTTCGAGGAGTCGCTCGCAGGAGAACGGTTTTTTGATGAACATGTCGCCACCCGATTTGAAGGAGCGCCCCTGATCATCGGCACGATCCTTACCGGTCAGAAAGATAATCGGCGTGTCGACAAAATCCGAGTCCTGCTTCAACTGCTGGCAGACATCGTAGCCATCGGTGCCGGGCATCATGATATCGAGCAGGATGACGTCGGGCTTGATCTTTTTAGCAGTCTCACAAGCGTTGGCAGAAGAATTTTCAACCGCCACCTGATAGCCCGATTCAGTGAGAAAGGTCTCGACTATCTCGGTGATTTCAGGTTCGTCATCGATGACCAGCACCTTGGCTGTGTTAATATTAATCTTGTAGCTCATCTCAGTCGTCGCTTTCAACCAGCGCCGGGAGCGGTCCCCGACGGCGATATGTGTCGTCTACCTATATTGTCGGTTACGCGCCGCATGTCCTTAACTATTTGCTGGACTTAAATATTCAGCCGCCAACGAGTCGAGGGGGGCCTTTGATCCGGGTGATTTTAATTGCGCCTTCAGGGCAAAGAAAGTATCCTACTCAGACTATGACGGAAACGGATAAAACCAAATATATCGCCCGAAACCGCCGGGCACGGCGCGATTATGAGATCAAAAACGTGCTCGAAGCGGGCATTGAATTGCTGGGTTCTGAGGTTAAGTCGTTGCGGGACGGCAAGGTAAACCTGTCCGATGCTTATGCCGTGGTGGAGAACGGCCAGGTCTTTTTGAAGAACCTGCACATCTCTCCATATAAAATGGCCACCGCGGAGCAGCATGATCCCCTGAGAATCCGGCGGCTGCTTCTACACAAACGGGAGATCCGCAAGCTGTTCGCTCAGACCGAACAGAAGGGAATGACTCTGATTCCGATCGCGATATATTTTTCCGGTAAGCTGGTCAAAATCGAACTGGCAGTAGCCATCGGCCGTAAAAGGTACGACAAACGGCAGGCGCTGGCGAAAGCCGAGGCGGCCAAGAACATCAGCAAAGCAATGAAGCAGGACCAGTAAGTGATCAGACACAGCAAGCGCATACGACAGGTATTGACGTTCACAATTCTGTTGCTGGCAATCGGCACTTCAATAGTCGGCGCCGAAACCGCCCGGGTTATCATCTCCGGCGAGAGCCAGAAGATCCCTATGTACGAGGTGAAGGAAACCAGTTACATATCGTTTTCCGATCTGGTCAGCCTCACCGGTGGCAGGCTCGACTGGGAGACAGTCGGGCATCAGATTAGTTTCGTTCAGGACACCAACCGGTTTCTGTTCCTGATTGACTCACCGTATTTTACCCGCAACCAGCAGCGCCTGAACATGACCTTCCCGGCCGCGTATCGCGAGGGTCGGCTGTTCTTACCAGCCGAAACTTTCATGCCCTTTCTTGACCAGGTAGCTCGTCAGAAAATAGTCTGGGAGAAAAGCTCCCGGACAGTGCGGGTTCATTCGGAGTATTTCAATGTTACCGACATGGCGATCGCACCGAAAGCCAACGGTCTGCTGATCGAGATATTCCTCACCAGCGCCCTCGCCTATGACATCTTTGTCACCGAAGGCAACTGGCTCAATATCTCTATCCGTGATGGTCGGCTCAACGCCGGGCGGATCCAGTCGCGCAAGGATTCGCGTTACATGTACCGGCTCAAAACGCATCAATCGGTCGAGACCGGCACCGGCCAGATATCGATGCGGCTCAAGCGTAAGATTGATAAATGGACGCACAAGATTGTCGATGATCCGCCGCGGATCCAGATATCTATCCCCGACCTGAATTTCGAACTGTCGGCCGAAGACACCTCGCCCCAGATCGGCCCCGACAACAAGATCGACGTAATCGTTATCGACCCGGGGCACGGAGGCACCCACTACGGCGCGGTCGGCCCCAAAGGCACGCGCGAAAAACATGTGGCGCTCGATATCGCCAGGGAACTGGCCAAGCTCATCCGCAAGGACAAGCAGTTCAAAGTCATCATGACCCGCGACCGGGACGAGACAATCGATCTCGAAGAACGAGCCGAAATCGCCAACCGCTCCTCATGCGATTTGTTCATTTCTATCCATGCCAACTCCGCCACGAAGAGCCACATCCGGGGCTGGAACGTCTTCTTCCTCGCTCAGGCTTTAAACGACTCCGCCCGGGCGGTGGCGCAATTTGAAAACAGCGCCTTCCTGCGCGATCGCAATGCCCTCAACGCCCACCGTGAGGTCTCCGACGATGCCTCGCTTAATGATCCGGTCATGGGGATTCTCAACGAGATGATTATGACCGAGTTCCAGGCGGAATCGCACGATTTTGCCATGATGGTTGATCGTGAGTTTCGGCGCAATCTCAAGATTCCGGCGCGCGGGGTCGACCAGGCCGGTTTCTTTGTGCTCAACCGGGTTTTCGCGCCCTCGGTGCTGATCGAAGCCGGATTCATCTCCAACAAAACCGAAGAGAAACTGCTGAAAAACAAGAAATTCCACAAGAGCGTCGCCAAGAGCATTTACAGCGCTATCAAAAGATTCAAAGCCAAGTATGAAAGTCAGTAGGCGAAATCATGGAAGATAAAATCAATCGCGCAACCACCGCCCCGATCGGGATTTTCGATTCCGGTGTCGGCGGCCTGACGGTCGCGAAGGAAGTGTTTAAGATCCTTCCCGGCGAGGATGTTGTCTATTTCGGCGATGTCGGCCGCACACCGTACGGCGGGCGCTCCAAGGAAATTATCACCAGCTTTACCGCCCAGGACGTTTCCTTTCTGGTCGAGCAGAAGGTGAAGTTTATTATCTGCGCCTGTAACTCGGCCTCGTCGGTCGCGCTCGACGAGGTCAGTTCCGGCTACGACATTCAGATGATCGGCGTTATCGAACCGGGCGCGCGCGCCGCTGTCGAAAAGACCAGAAGCGGCAAGATAGGTGTCATCGGCACCCACGCCACGATCAGCTCCAACGCCTATGCCCGGTTCGTGCACACTATCGATCCCGCTCTCAAAGTCTTTTCGCTCGCCTGTCCCCTCTTTGTACCGCTGGCCGAGGAGGGTTATGTCGACAAAAAGGCGACCCGGCTGATCGCGCAGGATTACCTTCAGACGATGCTCGATGTTGAGATCGACACGCTGGTGCTGGGGTGCACGCATTATCCGATGCTGAAATCGGTCATTGCCGATGTCATGGGCGAGAGTGTCACCCTGATCGACAGCGGCGAGGAGACCGCCCGCGTCGCCCATCGGATGCTTACCGACGCGAACCTGCTCAATCCCCGCACTACCGAAAAACCGAACCTGATCGGCGAGCACAAGTATTTTGTCAGCGATGTTCCGCAGCGCTTTTCGATGGTTGCGTCGCGGTTTCTGGAGCAGGAAATCGGCAATATCACACGGATCGATATTAGTCGGTATTGAGGGGGGGCATGAGTGCCGTGAAATCGAACAGTGGCGAGAATAAGTGATTTCAGTAGCTGTAGTAACCGTAGGGATTTGATTTATCAAATCCTTATTAATTGCTGTGACATTCAAACGCCGAAAACAGTACCGATT
>DAOWIC010000174.1 GCA_030641085.1 Calditrichota bacterium | reverse complement strand
TCTTCGTTGACAAGACCGATCCGCAGATCTATTTCCGCATGGGTATCGCTATGTATCGCGAAGGTCATGCCGACGCCAAGAAGAGCCTCGAGAAGGCGGTTGAACTGGGTCTCAAGGGTGACGATCTCAGGGCCGCCCAGGCGGCGTTGAAGATGCTGTAACGGGGATTGATCGGGCCAAGTCATGAATAGAAGCGTCAAGAATATCCTGATCACCGGCGGCGCCGGCTATATAGGATCGGTGTTGATCGGTCGCCTGCTGCGCAATGGTCTGAATGTGCGCACGATTGACAATCTCTTCTTCGGTGGCGCAGGGCTTCTCCCATGGCTGGCGGACCCCGCATTCGAGTTTCTCAAGGGAGACATCTGTAATCCAAACGATCTTCGCCGCGCGGTCGATGGGGCTGACGCGGTGGTGCACCTGGCCGCCATTGTCGGCGACCCGGCTTGCGCCCAACAGCCACAACTGGCTGTTCGGGTCAACACCGAGGGTTCTGAGTTGCTCTGCAAAGCTGCGATGGACGCCGGGGTCGAGCGCTTTGTTTTCGCTTCCACCTGCTCCAACTACGGTCGGATGGCCGATCCCGACTCGTTTGTGGATGAATCTTCACCGCTCAAGCCGGTCTCACTCTACGCCGAGACCAAGGTCGATTTTGAGAAATACCTGATGGGCCTGGACCATGACGGTTTTGTGCCGGTCTGTATGCGTTTCGCTACCGCCTACGGTCTGTCGCCGCGACCGCGTTTCGACCTGACGGTCAACGAGTTCACGCGCGACCTGGCCTCCGGACGACCGCTGGAGATCTACGGCGAGAAATTCTGGCGGCCGTACACCCACGTGACCGACCTGGCCCGGGCGCTGGCGACGGCCCTGACAGCCGACGAAGCGACCGTTTCGCATCGCGCCTTCAACGTCGGCGACAACGGCGAGAACTACCAGAAGGAAACGCTGGTGGAAATGATCATCGAGCAAATACCGGATGCGAAAGCGCTGGTCAGCTACGTCCCCCGCGATGAGGATCCTCGCGATTACCGGGTTTGTTTCGACCGTATCCGCGACGAACTCGGCTTTGCGGTCACGCGCACTGTCCCGGACGGTATCCGTGAGATCAAAGACGCGATAACTTCCGGACTAATAAAAGATCCGTTTGACCCGGGCTTCGGCAACCTGTAGATTGTAGACAAATACAGAGAGGGGAAGGACTATATCTAAATGCAAGCTGTGATTCTTGCCGGCGGCAAGGGAACCCGTCTGAAGCCTTACACCGCGGAGATACCCAAACCGCTGGTCTCAGTCGAAGATAAGCCGATTATCGAAGTGTTGTTGCGGCGCATGCGGCGCGATGGTGTCACCGAAGTGCATATCGCTGTCAACCACCTGGCACACCTGATCATGGCGGTTCTCGGTGACGGCAGCAAGATGGGGATGGATATCAAGTATTCGCTTGAAGATGAGCCGCTTTCGACAGTCGGTCCGCTCAAGCTGATCGACAACCTCGAAGATAATTTTCTGGTCGCCAACGGCGATATCCTCACCGATATAGATTTCCGCAAATTGTTCGATAACCATATCGAATCCGGCGCGCGCATGACGGTTGCCACGCATTGTCGCAAGACCAAGATCGACTACGGCGTGATGAATATCGCCGCCGACGGCCTGGTCCGGTCTTTTTCCGAAAAACCGATCTACGAGTTAACCGTCTCGATGGGTATATACGTCTTCAACAAAAGCATCCTCGACCTCGTGCCGGAGCGCAAACCGTTTGGGTTCGACAACCTGATGCTGACCATGATACGCCGACAACAGCCGGTCAATACTTTTCCGTACGACGGTTACTGGATGGATATCGGTCGCCCGGACGACTACGAGCGGGCGAAAAAAGATGTCAAGAAGATGCCGGAGCTGCTGGAGTAGGAAGTAGCTCAGGAGCATGTCCTCCTGAGATTGTGCAGGAGTAGGTCAGGACCCTTGCCGAAGGTCCGGAGCGAAGCGAAGGAGGTCCTGACGTCGTGCTGAACTCACGGCAAGGACATGATAAATCATGTCCCTACAAATAGGCGTAGGGCAGAACCCTTCAGCGGTTCTGCCAAAATACTACCACACATGCGGCCGAACCGCTCCGCTTCGCTCCGGGTTCGTCCCTACGGTATCACGAGGCAGGCCTCAACACCAAAACGCTCGCGGCTTTTTCTCTGACTTTCTCATAATCAAACGGCACGTTCCAGCGCTCGCCCGATTTCCAGAGCGGGAAGAAATCCAAAAAATGTTTCCCGGCCGGGTTGCCGGAGTTGCCCGCCGGCAGCACAAATGTCGCTCCATCGACATCGGCGAAATCAATCACAAAGCGCCAGCTCGGACCGGCTTGGGAACTGAATTGGGCCGGGCCGCTTTCTTCTCCGAATGACGCGTTAAGCGACCCGGAACTTCCGCCCCAAGGTTCGTTGACCGGTTCGAGGTCGAGCCAGCCCTTCAGCACCGGAATCATGGCCAGCGGATGACGCATACTAAGCGTCTGCATCTCGCCCCAGGTGCGGTCGGCACAATCCGCCACCGCTCGCCTGATTGCATCCAGCGCGACTTCTTCATACTGCTCGACCGTGTCGGGTGTCAGCTTGTTGTCAAACCATGAGGCGGTGCCTCCGGCTGAGTGTAATTCATCCAGCCAGACCTTCGAAATACTGCCGTACATGCTTCCCAGTTCATCGGCGAACGTCAGTTGCTTCATCCGCTTCAGAAAAAGATGCACCAGCGGCATCGCCTTGGAGTCAACATCCGTGGATCCATCCCATTCTCGCACAAGCGTTGCTTGTTCTTTCTTGCCGATTACGTCGAGCAATCTTGCAGTTTCATCCTTCCAACGCATCAGGTAGGCGTCGTGACGGTCCATCTGGAAACGCGCCATATCCTCCACGGTAAGCAGGTCATCGGTGTCGAGCAGGTCCGTGATGCGCAGGATCCGGTTGGAGAAGAATGTACCGGTGTAGTTTTCGGATCGGTCGGGACGGTTGTTACAGCTGGCTATCCATCCGGAGGCCGGGTCGTACGCGTGCGGCGTCTGGTCGAGTGGATGGAAGGCATACGGCGGTTCGGCGCTGGTGTCGCTCGGCCAGACTGTCAGCGGTGTGCCTAACTGATAGCCGATATTTCCTTCGGCATCGGCATACATCATGTTCGCATCAAGTGCGCCGAGACCGGTGACGATATCACGAAACTCTTCGTAGTTATCGGTCGCGTGCAGCCGGAAACCGCTGCCGATGGCTCGATTGTGGTCGGTTTGCCACCCGGCCCACCAGAGTGTCCGCACCCGGTCGCCCTTCGGACCTTCGGCCACCACAACCCCGTGATGGGTGAAGCGGTGCACCACCTCGACTGGATCCTGCCCGGCTATTTTGATAGTGTCATCTATATAGGTAAACTCCTCCCAGCCGTCACGCGACTGGTACAACCGGGTGTCATCGAGACGGACCGGTTGAATGCGGAACTCCGCGACATCGATCCCGCCGGACGTAAACGCCCAAGCCGCCCGACCGTTGTGACCCATGACCACAAAGGGCAGTCCGGGCGTGGTGATGCCGAGAACATTGATGTCCGCCTGCTTGATATGCAGCCCGACCATATACCAGAACTGCGGTAGGCGTCCGGTCTCCAGATGCGGGTCGGAGGCAAGCATCGCTTTGCCGCTGGCGCTTCGTTCGGGGCCGACCACCCAGGCGTTGGAGGCCTCGGTCATGAGAAACGGCATCCGTCCCTTGCCGAGAAGATCCTCGGCCACCGCGCGCTGGAAAGCGTTGTTGCCCTCCGGCAGCTCTCCGCGGAGATTCTCTGCGGGGACCGTCACCGGCGCCCAGTCTGGATATGCAAAGCGAAGGCTGTTCGCCGCCTCGGCGCCAATTGACTCCGTGAGTGACGAATAGAACTGCCCGCGGCTCATGAGGGCGTTGGAGAACCACGACTGGAAACTAAGCAGCGCCAGACAATCGACAACCTCCCACTCTTCGAATTTCTCCGGCAGGAAGCGATACTCAAACGGCAGGGCGCGGCAGTTCTCGCGGTATGTATTGATGCCGTCGGCGTATGCCTGCAGCCGGTGCCGGTTATCCTCGGCCAGGTCGGCCAGCGCGGTGGCGGCGATTCGATTATGCCCCACCTGTCGCTGCGACAGATCGAACTCAAGCGTTGAGTGGCCCAGAAGTTCCGAGAGCCGCCCCTGTGAGACCCGTCGAGTGAGATCCATCTGGAACATACGATCGGCGGCGTGCAGCCAGCCGAGGGCGAAGTAACCGTCACGCTCGGTCTCGGCCCATATTTGGGGGATACCCATTTCGTCGAAGGTGATTTCAATCGGTTGATCGATCCCGGCGATTTCGATTTCACCGTCGGCGGGCGCGACCGAGAGACGGACCATCAGGTAAAACGATACGACAATCGCCACTACCACGGCGGCGATGCCTATGAGCGAGAGCGAGACTATCTTGCGGATATTTACTTTCATTTTGTTATCCCTGTTCGGCCGATTTATCGCCACCGGTGGCCAGACTTACCAGCCACATCGCCAAAAAGGCCAGAATAAAAGCCGGTACCAGTTCATATACGGCGGACTTCAACATTGGCACATTTCTCCAGACAACAGTTACGATCAGCCCTGTCAGCATGGAGGCGATCGCGCCCGCCTTGTTGGCTTTCTTCCAGAGCAAACCGAAAATCACCACCGGCCCGAAGGCTGCGCCGAGCACCGACCAGGCGTATAGCACGAACTCGAAAATCACCCGGTTTTCGGTCAGGGCGAAGATGATTGAAATGATCGCGAGAATCACCAGCACCCACCGATCCAGGCGCTGCGTTTTTTTATACTCCATGCCCGGCTTCGTCTGCTTACTCAGATACGGGATAACATCGCGTGAAATGGCGGTAGAGACAACGATAAGTTGCGAATCGGCGGTGGAACATATCGCCGAGACAATCGCCGCAATCACAAACCCGCCCAGCACCGGTGGCAGGAATTCGTTTACCGCCAGCGGCAGCGCCTGTTCCGGATCGGCCAGATCGCCGAAATAGATCTTGGCAAACAGTCCGAAAAAAACCGCCCCGAGGTAAACCAAAACCATCCACGACATAGCGATGGTACCGCCCCGTTTGATCGTGGCGCTGTCTTTCGCGGCCATGAAACGCGACAGGATGTGCGGCTGTCCGGGATAACCCAGCCCGATACCGAGCAATCCGATAATAAAGCCAAACATGGCGAAACCGGCCTTGCCGTATGTGAAGCTCATCATCTCCGGATCGACTTTGTGTACCTGTTCGAGGAAACTGCCGTAGCCGCCGATGTAGCTCAGGATTACAAACGGCATCACGATCAACGCGACAAACATAAACGAAGCCTGAATAATATCGGTCCAGCAGATAGCGCGAAAACCGCCCGTGACGGTGTAGGTCAGAATAATCACCGCTCCGGCCAGTACGCCCATCCAGTAGGGCAGGTCAAAGACCGCGTCGAATGCTTTACCGGCGGCGTTCATTTGGGCCGCTACATAGCCGAGCATCGCCAGCGTGATAATCAGCACCGGGATATAACGGAGCGCGGGCGATTTCGGACCGAATCGGTGCATGATGTACTGGGGCAGGGTTACCGCGCCGGAATCGGCGGTTGA
>DAOWIC010000007.1 GCA_030641085.1 Calditrichota bacterium | reverse complement strand
GAAGGTTCTGCTGGGAATCACTCAGATCACTACCGGCAGCGCCCTGATCGGAGGCCTGCCACCGTCCAACGCCCGCTCGAGAGATAAAGTCGGCTACCTGCCGGAAAATCACCGTTTCCCCGATCATCTTACGGGCCTCGGCCTGCTGGAATTGACCGGCCGGATGTATGGCGTGCGCCAGAAGGATATCGACGCCCGGGCGGACGGTCTGCTGGGACTGGTCGGGATGGATCGCTGGGGCAGCACTAAACTTCGCAAATATTCCAAGGGAATGCTGCAGCGAATCGGTCTCGCGCAGGCGCTGATAAACGATCCGGATATACTGTTTCTGGACGAACCGACCGATGGGGTCGATCCGGTCGGCAAGGTTGAAATTAAAGAAGCGCTGAAGCAGGTGCGTGACGACGGCAAGTCGATTATCCTCAATTCCCACCTGTTGAGCGAGGTCGAATCAATCGCCGACCGGGTGGCGATACTCTCGCGCGGTAAGGTGGCGAAAATCAGCACGGTCGATGAGATTACCAGCCGCGAAAGCCAATATGAGATTGAGGCCGATTTCGGCAGCAAGCTGATTGATGTACCCGAGGAGATTGGCAAGAAGATTTCGCTCAGCGCCACCAGCCTGATTGTCGAATTGAAGGAGCCGGGGCGGGTCAACGACCTGATCGATCTGCTGCGAATCAAGAAGATCATGATCAAATCGGTGAAGCCGTTCAAGGTATCGCTGGAACAGTCGTTTATGGAAACCATCGTGCAGAAGGAAAACAGCCGGTCATGAGAGGCATAGCGCACGATACAATTGTCGAGATGTTCGACCGCAAGACGATCTATATCTTTCTGGTGGTCACGGCTATCACGATCCTGATTATCCTGGCTTCCGGATCGATGGAATTCAGCTTCAACGCCGAGATCCGCGGTGACATGGACCTGGGCGATATGAACGAGATGTTCGGCAATCCGATCATGCGGATGTATTCCAGTTTTCTCACTTTTCTGGTTCTGCTGGCGGTAATGGCAACCGCCGGGCTGCTTCCCGGAATGCTTGTCAAGGGTCGGGCGGACTATTTCCTTTCCAAACCGATTTCCAGAGCCTCGCTTCTGTTTTACAAGGCCGCCAGTATGTGGCTGGTCTACGGCGCCGTTATTGTTGTCTGCGGCGTTGTTTGCTATCTGCTGCAGTGGCTGGTCCACGGCATGTTTGAGGCCGGTTTCATAGTCCTGATCCTGATGAATCTGGTCAGCCTTTTTATCTGGATGAGTATCACGATCTTTGCCGGGATCGCGTTCGGGTCGACCGGCATGGTCATTATGAGCGCCTTCGTAGTTTTTATCCTGCAGTGGCTGCTTAGTTGGCACGAGCAGATCGCCGGTTTCATCGGGTCGGGCATTGTCGAGAAAATTATCACGGGCCTGTATTACATCGTTCCCAAGACGGGCGAGGTATCCGACCTCTCGCTTAAACTGGCCGTTGGCGGCAGGATCGAGTCGCTGATGCCGCTGTACAGCTCGCTGGCCTTTGCGGTTCTGCTCTACATAGTGACGATCTGGCTGTTTCGCCGGAAGAACTATTAAGCCGGCACAAACTCCCCGCTAAATTGTTATCAATAGATTGATGGAATGCTAATGGGGAATACTGTATGACAACGAAAGAAGATATTATAGAGCCGTTTCGCATAGCGCTAAAGCTGGAGAAGGATGGTCGCGAGTTCTTTCTCAAGGCGGCCCGCGAGACCCAAAGCCGGTTGGCCCGCCAGACGTTTGCGTTTCTGGCTAAAGAGGAAAATCGGCATATCGAGAAGATCGAGGCTTTCTACGCCGCGATGCAAAACACCGAGGCGGCCGAACTTCCGCTTACCGAAGATTCCGACGCCGAGGATAAGCTCGAAGCGTTCAACCAACGGCTGGAGGGGCTTAAAGCGGAGTTCGAACCGGCCGTGTCGGACCTCGAGGCTTATCGGTTTGCGCTCGAATTCGAAAACGGAGCCGAGGATTTCTACGAGGACTTTCTTGAGAAATCCGACAATCCAAGGGTCAGGAAATTCTATCGCTGGCTGATCCACGAAGAAAAGATGCACGCGCGTTTGTTGAAGTCCTGCTTGAAATTTGTCGAGGACCCGGCAGAGTGGTTTAAGCGACGCAAAGCCTGACATTTTCAGACCCGCTTCTGATCTCAGGTCGGGCGGAGAGCATCCGTCCGACCGTGCTGAATCAACCCCGCCAATAAAGTCTTTACACCCACTGGCCGGAGGTCTATATTCATTCAAAACTTAATCGTCATCACCCTACGCAAGGAGTGAGTAACATGACCCCGTTTGCCTACCTGAAAAAGACTGAAAAAAAACGCATGAAAGATCTGTTCGATCTGCTCAAATACCAGTCGGTGTCGGCCAAGTCGGAACACAAGAAAGACATGGTCGCATGCGCTAACTGGCTCAAAGATCATCTGAAGGGCATTGGTTTTAAGGCGAAGGTCTACCCGACCGGGGGACATCCGCTCGTATTCGCGGAGTATACCATCGACCCGAAAGCGCTCACCGTGCTTTACTACGGCCACTACGATGTCCAGCCGCCGGAACCGCTGAACCTCTGGAAGTCACCGGCGTTCAAGCCGGAGATCCGCAGCGGATACATTTATGCCCGGGGCGCGACCGATGATAAAGGTCAGACGTTTGCCCAGATCAAGGGGCTGGAGGCGGTCATCAAAACGACCGGTACCCTGCCTGTCAATGTCAAGTTCCTGATCGAGGGCGAGGAAGAGACAGCCTCGGAAAACCTGCCGACGTTCATTCGCAAAAACAAGAAGCTGCTCAAAGCCGATATTGCGGT
>DAOWIC010000197.1 GCA_030641085.1 Calditrichota bacterium | reverse complement strand
GAACCCATGGAGCCGCCGGCATCAACAAAGTCACCCGCCTTAAACGGCCTGAAGATAATCAGCATCACCCCGGCGGCAAAGTTGGCCAGTGAGCCTTGAAGGGCGAAACCGATAGCCAGGCCGGCAGCACCGACCACGGCAATGATCGAAGTCGTTTCGACTCCAAGAGCGCCGAGCGCGGCGATGAAGACAAACGTCATGAGCGCTATTTTCGCCAGACTGGTTACGAACTTTGTCAGCGTCTCATCCGCTTTACTTTTGGTCATGAGGCGACGGATAATGCCGGTAAGGATACCGACCACGATTCGCCCGATAACCAGAATCGCTATGGCGCCGATGACACGCGTGCCGTAGAGCACCGCCCATTCGCCAATAAGATTGGTGTAGTTTTCCATTTGATTCTCCCTTTGTATTCAGCCCCGTTGCGTCACCAACGGGGACACCTTCAACCCTGAACGTCAGGTGACATAACAGCGACAGGATAGATTTGTTCTGATGATTCAGGAAAAATGTAAAACAGATAAAAATGATTGTAAAGGGCTAATTAAGATCCGACGGGTCGTCCAACGTCAGCCCGATTTATTGCGTTCTCTTTAATATGACTCGTCTTCGGCGGGAAAGCGCCCATTGAGGACATCATCGATATACTTGCCGATAGCCTCGACTATTATCGGGGTCAGATTGGCGTATTCGCGCAGGAATTTCGGCTTGAAGCCCTCCGGGCGCAGACCGAGCATATCATTTATGACCAGCACCTGGCCGTCGCAGTTGACCCCGGCGCCAATGCCGATTGTCGCCATAGTGTGCAGCGACTCGGTGATCTCGGTGGCGATATCATTCTCCAGAAGTTCAAGCACACATGAGAAACAGCCGGCCTCTTCCAGCGCCAATGCCGACTCTTTCAGGTAGGCGCGCGATTTTTCCTGCCGTCCCTGGACTTTCGGACCGCCAAACCGGTGAATCGACTGGGGTGTCAGTCCAATATGCCCCATGACCGGTATGCCGCACTCGACAATCCGCCTGATGGTCGGCACCATTTCGATCCCGCCCTCGAGCTTGACCGCCTCGGCGTTGCCCTCTTTGAGAAACCGCCCGGCGTTGAGAATGGCGGTCTCGACCGACGGCTGAAACGACAGAAACGGCATGTCGGCGATTATCAGCGCCCGACTGGCGCCCCGCGCGACCGCGGCCGTATGGGCCACCATGATATCCATCGTGATCGGAATAGTAGTATCAAAGCCGTGAAGAACATTGCTGGCCGAATCGCCAACCAGAATCGAGTCGATCTCCGCCTTGTCCAGCAGACCGGCTATGAATGCATCATAGGCGGTCAGGACCGTTATCTTCTCCCCTTTGGCCTTCTTGTTGATGAAGGTCTGAACCGTGACTTTCCGCTGCTTTCTTGTGGAGGACATGATCTCAGCTCCTCGTCAGGTCTCCGGAGGGAGCATAGTATTTCTTGCCGGAGACAGGTTTGCTTATCTGTTCGATAAGGTCGTTAAAGTGCTCCGGATTATTTACGAAATCTATGTCGTCGGTCTTGACTACCAAAAGCGGGGTATCTGTGTAGTTGAAGAAGTAGTAATCGTACGCTTTGTTGAGCACCTCGACATAATCGCGGTCGATTGCTTTCTCGAAGGTGAAATTGCGTTTGCGAATCCGCTCCAGCAACGTGGCGGTGGAGGCCTGAAGATAGATCACCAGATCGGGCCGCGGGATGTCGCGCGCCAGGATGGGAGCAAAGCGGTTGTACAGGGTCAGTTCCCGGTCGGAGAGATTGACCGAAGCGAAAATCGAATCCTTGGCGAACAGATAGTCGGCCACAATGCGCTGGGCGAACAGGTCGCGCACCATCAACTGCTGCTGCTGCTGAAAGCGCGAGATGAGAAAATAAAGCTGGCACGAAAATCCGAACCGCTTGCGACTCTTGTAGAAATCGACCAGGAACGGGTTCTCGAAAACCTCCTCGTTTAACAGCTCCGCCCGGAGTCGTTCGGCCAGCATTCTGGCAAAGGTCGTCTTGCCGACCCCGATCACTCCTTCGACAGCGATATAGTTGGCGTCAAATGCTTCGCGCGACATGATCCCTATATATTACGGCGCCCTTCCTATGCGCGTCGGTGACGAATTCCGCTATCGGACGGTGCTTGACAGGATGGAACACCTCCGGCGATATCTGCATAAGCGGAATCATCGCAAAACCGCGGTTCAATAACTCCCGGTGAGGAATGGTCAGCCGCTCGGTTTCGATCACCTGCTGGCCGAACAACAGGATATCCAGATCAAGTGTCCGGGGCTGGTTCATCCCCTTATCGGTGCGACCGAACTCAACCTCGATTGCCTCCAGCTCATCGAGCAACTCGTGCGGCAAGTACTGGTAATCGGCCATCACGACCTGGTTCATAAACGCCGGGCTGTCGACCGGCATATCCTCCGCCTCCGAAATGTATACCGCCGAAACCGCGATCGTTTCCAGTCCGGGAATCTCGGTCAACCGCTGGACGGCGCCGGATAAAATCTTCTCGCGATCGCCAACATTGGACCCTATCAGAATATAAACCGTTTCCGCCATGTCTAACCTCTACTTCTCCTCGGGGTTGATCAGTTTCGAGGTATCCGTCTGGTGGCGCGTTAACTCAACTTCGATAAACTTGATCTGTCCGGCGATTGGGGGATTCATCTTTCTGACTTTCAGCGTTACCCGGTAAACGGGGAACTTGTCCAGAATCGTTTTCGTCAGTCGGCCGGCCAGACCTTCCAGAAGCGAGAACGCCTTTCCCTCGACTGTCTCGCGGATTACCTCGTACACCTCCGCGTAATCTATAGTATCGGTCAGGCGGTCGGATTGGCCAGCATCGGCCAGGTCAACCTCAAGCTCGCAATCAACCTCGAACAGACGGCCGGTCTCTTTTTCGGCCGTACTGACGCCGTGAAAGCCGTAGAACGACAAACCACCCAGGCGGATAATATCCTTCATGACTCATCCCCCAGTTTGACCAGCCGGAGCTTCCCTTTCACGCGCTCGCAGGCCGACCGGTACGCTTCGGGCGACGCGGTCAGCGACAGGCGCAGAAACCCCTCGCCGTTCTCGCCGAAACCGGTGCCGGGCGAAACGAGAATCCGTCCCCGGCGGTACAATAGCGAAGCCTGAGCAACCGCCTGCCGGCGCCTTTCGATTTTGGCCCATAGAAACGGGATCGTGTCATAGCCCGCTTTTTCAAGCGAGAGCAACTCCAGAAACGGCGCCGCCTCAACCATCGCCTGATCAAGTGTTTTTCGCAACTGCTGCAGACTCTGAGACGGATACTGCCGTATCGCCGCCAACGCCAGTTCAACATATGCCCTGGGAACAGTCGCGCGGGTCACGGACGAGGCAGCCGCCAGTCCACTGATCACATCGGCGTGGCCCACGGCAAAACCGAAAGGCAACGCCGGCAGACCGAAAGCGTACGAGAAAGAGTAGACTTCAATACCAACTTTACGGGCATCTTTAACGGCCATCATCGAGACCGGCGGACGGTCGCCGACCGAATAATAGGCGGCGTCGTTGACAATGACTATATTTTCCCGGGCAGCCATCCAGATCAGATCGGCCCATTCCTTTTCGCCCAGGACTGCACCGGTAGGATTATGCGGCGAGTTGACAAAAAGCAGCCGCGCCACCCGGCCCAACTGCGAGTTTACCCGCTCGAAATCAGGCTGCCAGTTTGATTTGGGTGACACGGTATAAGCAACCGGCTGGCCGCAACTGGCGGTGGTCACTTTCTTGTATAGCGGAATGCCCAGCTCGGGTACAAAAACTATATCGCCATAATCGACAAAGGCCATGCCCACACTGAGCATAATGCTGGAAATGGGCCCGCCGACAAAAATCTCCCGGTTCGGATTAAGTTTGACCCTCTGATTGGCCAGAAACCACTCGGCCAGAGTCTCTCTAAGCTGGGTCAGTTCGGTCGCGGTGGCGGGCTTGAGCCATGAATCGGCAGTGATATGATCCGCATCGGCCCCGACCGGCCAGTTAAACCGGGCCAGGTCAAGAAGATCGACCTTTTTCAGCAGTTTCGGGCGGGTTTTCTCCCGTGAAAAGGAGAGTATATCGGGCGCAAGTTGATAAAGACGGTTGGCTTTGTCGATAACAACCTTCTTGACCACCATCAGCCGCTACCTCAGGATTTGCGGTTCCAGATTTCGTCCAGCTTGCCGCGCATTTTCTCAAGCCGCTTGAAATCGTCGGAGGGAATGCTGTCGACATTTCCCAACTGACGGGCCAGGTGAATTATGCGGGCACAATGTTCCACGGTTTCGTGGCGATGATAAGCCTCCTCGAGCGACCGGCCCAGAGTCAGCAGGCCGTGATTGCGCAGGAGAAAGGCGTTGTTTTGCTCGATATGCGGCTCGAGCGATTTCGGCACCGCGTCGGTACCGGGCGGAGCGTAATCGGTCAGCGGAACACCACCGACAAAAAGCACCACCTCGGGCAGGATATCCTCGCCCAGAGCAATGCCGGCCACGGCAAAGGCGGTGACGTACGGAGCATGGGAGTGGACACAGGCCCGGACATCCGGGCGATTCTGATAGACAAACAGGTGCATCTTGATCTCCGAAGAGGCTTTTTGCGTTCCCTGGAGATGTTTGCCGTTGATATCAACGATAGCCAGGTCATCGGGCGCCATGAACCCCTTCGGGCGGCCGCTCGGCGTGACCATAATCCGGTCGTCGTCGAGCCTGACCGAGATGTTACCGTCGCTTCCGGCCAGCATGCCCCGCTGGTACATTCGGTGACCGAAATCGACAATCTCTTTTTTGACGGTAAACGGTGATGCCATAGCTTAGAAATTTAGACGGTTTTTTGCCAAATGTCAACAACATAGGAAGGATCGGCAGAGTGGGGTATCAACTAAACCGCCTGATTTCACGAAAACTGCACCTGTCTGCGCAGACAGGTTCCAACGGGTCGCATCGGGCATGTTCAAGCGGCGAGGAAAAAGAGTTTCCGGCCGCTGATTCTTTGCATCATTTTGCCCCCAAATACGTTAAAAAGATAGGATAATGCGTTTGCTGCAAAAACAGCTTGACGCGACATGAGAGATATAGTATTATTCTTGGCTAGCGAGTTGGAGGATAGGTATAAGTTGGAATCGCATTTTTCTCCCCCTTTTGAAAAACTGAACAAGGGGCGCAAGCTCTTCACGCTGGTTCTGGTCGCGGCTATTTTTGTGGTCGTCGGAATCATCATAGCATCTCAGCTCGACCTGACACCACTGTCCAACGCCAGGGCGCCAATCGCCCTCGCCAAGTACGGTGCGTATCCGGTGGTCGAGGTTGATGGAGAGCAGCAGTCGCCTTTTGTCAGTGTCGTTGACAAAGTCCAGGAAGCGGTGGTAAACATCTCCGCTCGCTCGCGAGAGTCGACCGAGGTCCCCTGGTGGCACCAGCGTAGACCGTCGGCCAGTTCGTCGGGCTCAGGTTTCTTTTTCCGCGACGACGGTTACATTTTGACCAATAACCACGTTGTCCAGAATGCGGCCAATCTAACCGTGACCACGGCGTCCGGCTATCACTACGAGGCCAAACTGGTCGGCGCCGACCAGCAGACCGATCTGGCCGTGTTAAAGATCGATCCTGAAGAAGAGATCACGGTAATTCCTTTCGGGGATTCGGACGAACTGAAGGTGGGCGAATGGGCGATCGCGATCGGCAACCCGTTCCCGCAACAGGGTCTGGATAGAACCGTAACGGTGGGGGTGATTTCGGCCAAAGGTCGCAGTAATCTGAATTTCGGTCGAGAGACGCCGGCGTATCAAAACTATATACAAACCGATGCCTCAATCAATCCGGGCAACTCCGGCGGACCGCTTTTGAATCTGAGCGGTGAGGTGATCGGCGTGAACGCCGCTATTTCCAGTCCGACCGGCGGCTCGGTCGGTATCGGTTTTGCTATACCAATTAACCTCGCCCGCTCGGTGGTGCCGGATCTGATCGCCACCGGGACTGTGGCGCGCGGCTGGCTGGGAGTCTGGCTGGGCGAACTGACCGAGCAGGAGGCTCGGCGGCAGGGATTGGATGCGGTGCGCGGCGTGAAAATTGACTCGGTCTTTGGTGACTCTCCGGCGGCCAGGGCCGGCATAAAGAAAAATGACATTATTCTCAGCTTGGACGGTCAACCGGTGAATAACAACAGCCAGCTTTCGGTATTTGTTTCGCAGACCAAAAGCGGCACGCCGATTGATGTCGAACTGGTTCGCGATGGCGAGCGTTTCCGGGTCAAGGCGGTTATGGCCGACCGGGATCTGTCGCTAGCCTCAATGCAGGAAAGAAGCGATGATTTCGCCAGCGTCCAGTGGCTGGGAATGGAACTGATGACCTTCACCGACGAGATCGCCCAGGCGATTGGCGCGGAACATGTCGACGGAGTGTATGTCCGTAGAGTCTACCCGGGAAGTCCGGCCGACAACTCCTCGATAACCCGCGGAGCGGTTATCCTTCAGGTAGACAAGGAACCGGTCAAGACAATTGAAGATTTGGTAAGTATCAGCCGTAGCCTGCAGGGATCATCCGGGCGGGTGCCGGTGATAATTGTTGAACCTGATGGCACGATCGCAAGAAAGGTCATCAGGCCGTAAGAGGATACACAAGTGTATCGAATGACCACCGCCGGGCGATGGTCGGACATTGTATTTGGGTAGGAAGGAGAGAGTCGAAACCTGTGGCAAAACAGTCCCTAAAATATCGCGATGAAGACAGGTCGCTTGATCTTTATCTCCGCGAAATAGGGGAAACACCTCTTATTAACGCCGCCGAGGAAGTGCGGTTAGCTCGTAAGATTAAGCAGGGCGATAAGACGGCCCTGGAGAAATTGACTAAGGCTAACCTGCGTTTCGTGGTTTCGGTAGCCAAGCAGTATCAAAATCAGGGTCTCTCCCTGGCTGATCTAATTAACGAAGGTAATATCGGCCTTATCAAAGCAGCCAAGCGATTTGACGAGACTCGAGGGTTCAAATTTATCAGTTATGCTGTCTGGTGGATCAGACAGGCTATCTTGCAGGCTCTGGCCGAACAGAGCCGTATTGTTCGTCTTCCGCTGAACCGGGTGGGCACCCTGCACAAAATCGGCAAGGTTTCCAGCCGCCTCGAACAGGGTCTGGGACGGGAACCGTCGCCGGACGAAATCGCGCGTGAACTGGAACTGTCGGCGGGCGAGGTGTCGGACACGCTGAAGATATCCAACTCGCATCTTTCGCTCGACGCGCCCTTCTCATCGTCCGAGGACAACTCGCTGATCGACGTGCTCGAGGACGAGTTCCAGCCGTCGCCCGATGAAGCGCTGCTGAGTGGTTCACTCAAGCTGGAAATCGAGAAGGCGCTTGATTCCCTGACTCCGCGTGAAGCGGAAGTAATCAACCTTTACTTCGGCCTGAACCAGGAAAAGGCCCTTACTCTGGAAGAGATCGGCGCCCGTTTTTCGCTCACCCGTGAACGCGTGCGACAGATCAAGGAAAAGGCGATTCGCCGCCTGCGGCATGCATCGCGCAGCCGCTCTTTGCGGGCTTACCTGAACTAACAGGCAAATCTATTCAGAATTACCGACCGCCCTTATTCGAGGGCGGTTTTTTTTGCCCGCCCTGAGCCGTTGAATCATCAGCAGACTATCAAACACGGAAAAAATGTCCTACTATATCCACTTGACAAACACGGATAAGGGAGTCATATTATTCCACAATGGGAGAGGTGGCATGACCAAAGGAAACGCGTTATCCAGATTATTGAGCGAGTACTGGCCGGCAGTGGTGCTTACTGCCGGTCTGCTCGCTTTATCTGTTTATCTGCAGACGGCCGTCTACTGGTCACCGATGGTGCTGCCGGACGATGTCTGGCTGGCTAAGGTGAACGTCCACCTCACCGAACACCCATTCAACATCCGCTTTTTTCAGACCTACGCCACCCTCGGCGTGCATCATCTGTTCGGCCTGTCGATACGCGAGTCGTTCTTTTCGGTGCAGTTTTTGCTAACGATGCTGCTTGGCCCGCTTTTTTTTCGTTACCTGCGCCGGCTGGAATTTGACCGAATTTGGGCCAATATTGGGGTCGTGCTTCTGATGACCGCTTACCCGATCCTCGGCGCTCATTTCGCCCCCACTCACACCTGGGATGATTTCTGGACCTACCTGTTCCTCGTACTGGCCCTGATCAACCTTCTCGATCACCGCTGGATTGTCTCGGCCATCTTCCTGACTCTCGGCGCACTGGCGCGGGAACAGGTGGTGCTCTACTACCCTATTCTGCTGCTCATGGCCTGGTGGTATCGTCGAGACGCCCCCCGCGGGCAGCTTATCGTCTCCTTGATCCTGCCAGTGGTTGTTTTGGCGGCATATCGCTATTTCTTGGACGTACCAATCGACAATCGCGCCTGGGGGATGTGCGCGGCGAATTTTGCCAACGCCAAAACAATTAACGATTGCATTGTCTCGCTGATTATCTCATTTGGATTCATGTGGCCGACCGCTCTGGCCGGGCTGGTTCTGATCCGGCGGTCAAAACGCCCGACCCCGAAGCGCTTTCTCTTCTGGGGAGCGATACTGACCGTGCCGGTAACGGCCGTGGTCACGCTGTTGTTTACATTTGCCCGGGAGACACGGATATTTTTCCCGCCGTTCGTTTTCGTCATCCCCCTCTCCCTTATCGCCCTTCAGTCGGCCTGGGCATACGTTAGGGAGCGTTGGTCGATGCCAAAAATGATCGGCGCATTGGTATGGGTGGCGGCGATGGCCGGCATCGGTATTGCCATAAGCGGGATACTCTTTCCGGAGTTTGACTACAAGGCGAACAGCGAATTCCGCCGTCCCCTCGCCGGAGCGCACCTGGGGTTGATGGCGGCGTTTATTGTGACGTATATCGGGGTCAGAATGCTCGGCAGAAGGGACAAGCTCTTTCGCGGGCGCTAAAGCCTCACTGGTCGACGCCATACAAACGGCGCGACCGGCGAAAGGGAGTACACAATGTGGCGCGACCGACTATACCGATGGATTGACAGCGAGATCCTGCTGTTCGAAGGCAGACATGGCCACATTATGTGTGCCTTGTTCGCGGTTCTTATGTTAATGGCACTGGCCGCAATTTATGTGAGACCGGCGACCGAGCCGCACTCGATGGGCTGGCTATACGCTATACTGGCGAATGATCCGTTCGACCTGTCGTCAAAGAATCCTGTCGCCTATCGCATTCTGGCCCCTACGATCAGTTATCTGGCCGGGCTTAAGGGACAACTGATCCTCATTACCAATCTTGTCTTTGCCGGCGGGCTGCTGGCAGCCATATGGTTCTACTTTCGCCAACACCAATATCGACCGTCGGATGCCATGGTAGCAGCCTTTGTATTCGCATTCTCTCAGGTTACTTTGATCACGATCTACTATGGCGGTTACACCGACTCGCTCACGTACCTGATCATCTTTCTGGCCTGGTGGTTCAGAAACAAGCGGGTCGTCTTTTATACGCTCCTCCTGATCGGACTGCTGAATCGGGAATCGTTGGTATTCATTCTACCGTGGTTTGCGTTCGTAACATATCACGAGGCCCCCGAAAAGAAAACATGGCTGATTGACACCGTTGTCGGTTTTGGTCTGATTCTGGCTATTTACTTTCTCTTCCGACAAATAGTCGGATCCGCGCGCGAGGTGGAGTTCGGTGTGGCCTATTATCTCGGACCCTTACTGGAGAATCCAAGGCACTGGCTATTGAGATCGGGGAGCAATCAGTTACTCGGTCTTTTTTCGGTTTTTAAGGGCTACTGGATTTTCGTCCTTGTAGCGATGCTGTCGATGTGGAAAAAGGGCGACCGAAAATCGGTCTTGTCAATACTGATCCTCCTCTCCTGTACGTGGCTGCAAATGATATTCGCCTTCGATTCGTCGCGCATGCTTACCCTCGGGTTCATGGTTATGATAATATCGCTGCAGCACCTGTTGATCGTCAATCCGTACGGTTTCAGAATTTGGGCGCCCGTCGTACTGTTGGTCAACTTTCTCATTCCTCAATGGTACACGGCCGCCCGGATTGTCGAGCACATGCAGTCACTACCGGCGTACCTGCACGATAAGATGTAAATCAGACTGGGCTATGGTGCCAACGGCTGAGTTTATGCTATATATTGAAGTTGCTTCGATTAAGGCTGTCCGCTAACTTGGCCTCGTGGAATCAACTCGCAAAATATAGATTTTGAATAATGGAAGACTTCAGAAAGTTTTGGACAGACGCAAAAGACGCAATTAAGTCAACGCGACACTTGTGGCCGTTGATTCTCATCACCCTTGTTTTCCTGCGGCTGGGGATCTATCTGCTGACCGG
>DAOWIC010000085.1 GCA_030641085.1 Calditrichota bacterium | reverse complement strand
TGACCGACTTTCCCGATCGCTTCCTGGATATGGAGGAAATCCATGTTCTGGGACCTGCCGGCTGGGAAAAATTCCGAATCGAGTCAAGTCGCCTGGTGGGCGACCGGCCCGTGATTAAGTTCGACGGGTATGACACGCGGGAGGACGCCGCCCGGTTGACCAATCGGGACCTGGCGGTCCCGATCGACGAGGTGGTCGAACTGCCCAACGACAGTTATTACATCTATGACTTGGTCGGTTGCCGCGTTTACGAGGATGGAACCGACCGCCCCGTCGGAGAGTTGGTCGATGTTAAGCAGTATCCGGCCAACGATGTGTACGTGATACGAACCGATGATGGAAAAGAGGCGCTGGTCCCGGCGGTAAGAGAGTTTGTAAAGGAAGTGGATCTGGAACAACGCCGGATCATCATTGTATCGGCCGGCATGGTGAGTGAGTAACGGCCGGCAATGGTATCGCGATGAAATTTGAGATTGTAACGCTTTTCCCGGATTATTTCAGCCTGTCGTTACGGCAATCGCTGATTGGAAAAGCGGTTGAAAAACGGCTCTTTGAAATAGATATCATTAATCTCCGCGACTACGCGACGGATAAGCATCGCACGGCCGATGACACCCCGTTCGGCGGCGGCGGCGGTATGGTGATGAAAACCGAACCGCTGGTCAATTGCCTGACCGCGCTCAGTTACACCGCCGGTGGCGATTCGAAGCGCTCCGATAAAGAGCGAATCATCCTCACCTCGGCCGCGGGCAGGAAGTTCGACGGCCGGCTCGCCGTGGAATACTCGCTGACGGAGCGGTTGACGATCATCTGCGGTCACTACCTTGGGATCGACGAACGGATAACGCAATTGTACGAGCTTGACGAAGTGTCGATCGGAGATTACATACTTACCGGCGGTGAACCGGCGGCGGCGGTTATGATCGACGCTGTGGCACGGTTGATTCCGAAGGTACTGGGGAATTTCGAGTCGGCCTTAAACGACTCGCACATGAATCAAATCCTTGGCGCGCCCTGTTACACCCGGCCGGCGGAGTTTATGGGACTGGAAGTCCCGGATGAATTGACATCGGGGAACCACAAACTAATCAAGCGGTTCCGCCGTTTCGAGGCGCTTAAGAAGTGCTTCACCAACCGGCCCGACCTGTTGGAAAAGGCCGAATTGACCGACGAAGAGATTGAATACGTCGATAGATTGAAGAATGAATCGGATAAAGATTGAGGATTGAAAGGATATAAACATGAAGCGACTAGCACAGATTGAGCAGAGCTACAAAAAGGAGGATATACCTCCCTTTGGCTCCGGCGACACCCTGCGGGTCCATGTCAGGATCAAAGAGGGTGACAGAGAACGAGTTCAGGTTTTCCAGGGAACTGTTATATCCCGTCGCGGCAGCGGCACCGGCGAGACATTTACTGTCCGCAAAATCTCCTCCGGTATCGGTGTCGAAAGGGTCTTCCCCCTTCACTCGCCCAATATTGCCAAGCTCGAGCGGATTCGGGCCGGATCGGTCCGCCGCAAGAAGCTCTATTATCTGCGCAACCTGACCGGTAAATCGGCTCGTATTAAAGAGCAAATTCTGGACAACGATAAGAACCAGAAGAAAAACAAGGTCGAGCCTGCGCCTAAAAAGACCGAATCGGCCGAAGAATAAATCGCGGCTGAAAGCAGTGTGAAAAGCGCCCCATGCGGGCGCTTTTTTTTGCCCGACGATGAAGCCTGTTCGCCACAGACCGATAATAATAGGAAAGGAAGCTGACAACTATGGATGTGCAACAATTCAAACAGTGCCCCATGTGCGGGACTTGGTTCACCATAGACGACATTATACACAGTCCGGAAATCGCGCCGATCGGCATGATGGCGCAAATCGATAACCCCGAAAAAAACTTCTTTCTTTTTAACCACCTGCGCGACGGCTGCCATTCAACCTTCGCCGTAAGTGCGGAGAAATTCGCACCGTTTATCACCGAGACAGTTCCGGAAAAGGTTCGTTTCGGAGAGGATGTGTGCCCCGGCCATTGCGCCAGTCTGGGTGAGTTGGCTGCCTGCCAGATCGCGTGTCGCTGGGCGCCCTACCGAAGATTTTTGCTGCACCTTGTAAAGATCAGAGACGGGGCTGCTCAAACCACCGAGGTCGAGGACGAAACGACACCGGTCACGCCCGGCCATTAGCGAGGCTTCACAATGGTAAAGGTCGTGTTGCCGTACTTGCGCTGCTGAATTACATCAAATGCCGAAAAATCCATGTCTTTCGTTTCGGAGCTGTCGTGCTGGCAGAGGATCAACCCATCCGGTGCCAGAATATTCTGCTCAGTCAGTTTTTCCAGAGTGCGGTCGATCAGTCCCTGATACTGCGGCGGGGCGATCATGATAATATCAAACAGTTGCTTTCTCGCTGCCAGATGCGGTATCGCCTCGAATACATCCACACCCAGGCATTGCAGACGGTCATCCACCGCCAGCTTTTTTGCCTGACCGTTGATGCTCTCGGTCAGCTTCGGCTCCAGTTCGACACCGCGCGCGAGCGCCACCCCGCGCGAAACCGCCTCGAAAAGATATGAACCGGTTCCACTGAAAAGATCAAGATACCGACTGTCGGCGAGATAAGGCGCAAGGAAATCGAATATCGCCTTGCGCAACCGCGTTAGCGGCGGCCGCGTGACACCCAGGTCGGGCGCGGTGATCATCTTGCCTTTCAGGCTCCCTGCGATAATCTTAAAACTGAATACTGATTGTCGCTTCTTGCTCATAATCCCGCTGTATTTATGCGCTCCAATAATCGTTGAATAAAATCTAATATATAAACGGTAAGGGGTCGATAAGAATAATGATAAAGTTTTCCTTGATTAACTTCGTTCAGCAGGCTAATAATAAGGTGTGTCCCGAAAAATGAGTAAGATAATGAATGAGTTCGCACCCGACCTGAGCCACATGGAGCAGATGCTGACCGACAAGGGTTATTCTGCGATCTGCGGTGTCGACGAAGTCGGTCGCGGTCCGCTGGCCGGACCGGTGGTCGCCGCGGCGGTCATCATGCCGCCCGGACTTGAGATCAAGGGTCTGACCGATTCGAAAAAACTCACCGCGCGTCGCCGCGATGAGATTTTTGAAGAAATCGCCGGACGCGGTCTGATGTGTTCGATCGGCATCATCGACAACGAGTGCATCGACCGGATGAATATCCTTCGTGCCTCGCTCATGGCCATGCGCAAGGCGGTCATGGATCTAAAGCAGGCGCCGGACTTTGTGCTGGTGGACGGCAACTTTACCGTGCCCAAACTCTCACAGCCGCAACTGGCGGTGGTCAAAGGCGACCTTTACTGC
>DAOWIC010000211.1 GCA_030641085.1 Calditrichota bacterium | reverse complement strand
TCGCATGACTGGCTGAAGCTGGTCAGCACGTCGTCGGCCCGGGCCAAGATTCGCAAGTGGCTCAAGCAGGCCGGCTTCGAGCAGTTTACTGCGCTGGGTCGGCAGCTCGTCGAACGTAAGCTTCGTGAGAAGCACCTGAAAATGCCCACCGACGATGTGCTGCAGGGATTCGCCGAACAACTGGACAAGAAATCGGTCGTGGACCTGCTGGCGTCGATCGGCAATGGCTCGATGACGTCGCGCAAACTGATCGAACTGATCCAGCCGGTCGAAGAGGTACAAACGGTCGGCTTTGTCAACAAAGTGATCGACCGCCTGCGCGGCTCGAAGGGTATCCGCATTCACGGTATGGACAACATGATGTTCCGCTTTGCCGGCTGCTGCCAGCCGGTGCCGGGAGAGGAGATCTTCGGCTTCATCACTCGCGGCCGGGGTGTCACAATCCACCGCGCCGACTGCCCCAGCGCGCTTCACCTGTACAATCTGAACCCGGAGCGGATGATCGAGGTCAGTTGGGATACCGCTAAGGGCCAGTCATTTATCGTACAGCTTCGCCTGGTGGTGGAGGACCGCAAGAACATGCTGCGCGATATCACCGAGGCGATCGCCGACGTCGACACAAATGTGCGAGCGGCGGAAATGCACGCCCAGGACACCACCGCTATCGGCGATTTCGTGGTCGAGGTAACCAACCTTTCGCATCTCAATCGCATTGTCGACAAAGTCCGCCGCGTCAAGGGGGTGCTGTCGGTCCTGCGCGAAAAGGGCGGCGAAACCACCGAATAGATTCCGCCGCGTCGTAGTCTCTTTCTCGATCCAATCGAAGTCTATTTGAACAGCACCGGCAGGCTGACTGTCTCGTTGTTCCGTTCCACGATCACCGTCACGCTATCGCCTTTGCGGAACTTGCCCAGCGCGTTCATGTAGTCGTAGATGTCGCCGATCTCGAACTCACCCATCCTAATAATGATATCGCCTTCCAAAATACCGGCTCGCTCGCCCGGACGCTCAAGACTGACACCGTCAACCCGCAGACCTTCAACCTCGGCGATATAATCAGGCATGATGCCCAGGGTGACCGAAAACTGTGACCGGCGCTTGCCCACGCCGTCATCTTTGGTCTTCTGGAAGGTGAGCGCGCCGTCGTAGCGGTCGAAGTGTCCGACAATATCCCTGATGATCTCGGTGACTTTGGCGATGCCGTCGAAGTCGATAAGTTCAGGGACATCGGTCGGCTTGTGATAATCGGAATGGGCGCCGGTGAAGAAATACAGTACCGGGATTTTACGATTGTAAAAGGCGGTGTGATCCGACGGTCCGGTGCCCGATTCTTTAAAAGTCAGTTTAAGATCATCGTACCGGAGGCTGTCGAAGTAACTCTTGAACTCGAGACAGGTGCCGGTGCCGAGAATCGCCAGGCCGTTCTCCTGATCTTTCAGCCGCCCGATCATATCCATGTTGACCATCATCCGGACCTTGCTCGAATCGATCGTCATATTACGCGCGAAGTAGCTCGAACCGAGAATCCCGGCCTCCTCACCGGTGAAACCGATGAAAAGCACTGAGTATTTTAGTTGGTCGCGTACCGACGAGTAATACCGGGCCAATTCCAGCAGAGCGGCGCAGCCGGAACCGTTGTCGTCCGCACCGGGATGGATTTTCTTCTCCGGTCCCCGATAAAGCGAGGTAGAGGTTCCCCATCCGAGGTGGTCGAAGTGGGCGCCGATAATGACCGTCGTATCGTTGGCCGCCGGGATATATCCGACCACGTTGCGAGTGGTGTCGCGGGTTTTGATAATCTCGGTCTCTCCGTCAAGGCTGCTTAATGCGGGCCGGCCCAGGTCAAGTCCGAGCCGTTCGAGCGCTTTGCGGCGGAGGAAAATTATCGGGATATCCTTCGGGTTGACATGGCTGGAGGTGATCACATTGAGGGTGTCATCCTGATCCTCGGGCGTGATGAACAGCACCACCGCCGCTTTATGCGCAACAGCGGTGTTGACCTTGTCGGTCAGTGAGCTGAATTTATCAAAATCTATGTGCGGGTTGTCTTCCGACGAGGGCGCAAAGCGTTTGATAAGCACTGCCTTTCCCTCGACCTCTTTGCCCTCGTAATCGTTGTAGGCGCCGTGGCCGTCGCCGGTTTTGATACCGTAATCGACATCAACGATCTCGTCGAATTCAAATCGGGCGGAGGCGGAGTGTTTCAGCGGCAGAAACTCCTCGTGCAACTGTAACTCCTCGCCGTTGAGAACCAGCCGGTTCTTCTCGCCGAGGTCAATCCGCTTGATAAAACTGAACGGCTGGAAATAATTGCCGCCGGTGCCTTTCGGGTCGAGACCGGCACTTGTGAAAACATCACGAATATACTGTGCCGCCATTAGTTCGCCCGGTTCGCCTACTTCACGCCCCTCCAGCGAGTCGGCGGCCAGCACCTGAATATGTCTCAAAAGTGAGTCCGGCGTGATATGGTAGGCCTCCGCCGCGGCTAAAATCGGCAGGGCGATGAAAAACGATGTGGTCATCAGGACCAGAATAGTGCGTTTCACGGGCGTCCTTTCACTTGGTTAATTGCTCCGTATTGGTCCGAAGATAGCCAAAACGGCGACCGAAGTCATTATTTTTGTTCATCGACTAGTTAGATCGATTATTATTGATTGCTTATTGACTAAAAGCGTGTATAATTGGGCGAACCGAAAAATAGTGGAGAATAAGGAAATGTCCCGAAAGAATTGCCCCAGTTGTAATAAGTCTCAGCCCTCCGATGCAAGATTCTGTCCCGATTGCGGTGCGCCGATGTCCAAAAAGAAAGCGGCCGTGGCCGGTGCTGCCAAACCGAGCAAAAGTTCCATGCGCGACACGCTTGTAATCGTCGCCGCTATCGTAGTGGTTGGCGGTGGTTTTCTGCTGTATAAATCATCCCAGACCCCGCCGCCGCCGCCGGTGGCTCAGGACCCGCCTCATCAGGGAATGGAAGGCATGGAAGCGCTGGCCGATATGCCTACCGATTACGGTTCCCTGATAGCGGTCGGCAACCAGACCATGGATCAGGGTAATTTCGCCGTGGCGGCCGAGAGCTATCGCCGGGCGCTGGCAATCAACGGTGAGTCGCCCGATTTACGGACCGATTACGGCGCCTGTCTGCACGGCATGGGCTTGCCGCATCGCGCGATCGAGGAGTTCCATACGGTTATTGACGAGCATCCCGAGCACCGTATTGCTAACTACAATCTAGGCATAGTCTATTTCAGCCAGAACGTAGCTGACTCGGCCCGCTTTTACTTTGAAAAGTACCTGACAGTCGATCCCAATGGCGGGGCTGCGGCTCAGGCAAAATCATATTTGGAAAAACTGGGTGGCTGATATCTCCGCGTTCATAGTTGAAATAGCCGGGTCCATGTGGCGCATGCTGCTTGACTCGGCCTTTTTATTGCTGATCGGCATATTCCTGGCCGGTGTCATACGCGCCTTTCTCGACTCAGGCAATATCGGTCGTTTTCTGACCGGCAGTCGAAACAGCGTCGTATTCAAGGCCGCCCTCTTCGGCATTCCGCTGCCGCTTTGCTCTTGTTCGGTGCTGCCGGTGGTGCACCAATTGCGGCAATCCGGCCTTAACAAGGGG
>DAOWIC010000226.1 GCA_030641085.1 Calditrichota bacterium | reverse complement strand
ACAAGCGTTTTTTGCCTGAACCTGACACGACCGGGACCGGCGGGGAATCAAAGACCGGCTATGCCGGTTCTTTCTGGACATTTGAGGCTTTCTACGTTCTATTTAGCAGGTAAGAAAATGATCCTGCCAAAAATCGTGTGAGGAGCGGGCTATGCCACGAATGGATTACGATACTTCTTCGAATTTCTTAAGGTCGCTGGGCACTTGCTGGATCGCAGTCAGGCAGGCCGCCAGGAGGAGATTGCAGCGGGAGAAATCCGATTTGACTCTGGAGCAGATAATCGTTCTCAACGTGCTCAAAGAAGAGGAAGGCTTGAATCTCAAGGAGATGGCAGATCGTGTTGATCGCGACCCGACTACGGTCAGCAGGATGATCACCGGTCTGGAGCAAAAGGACCTCGTAATTCGCGTTCCCGACAAAACCGACAGTCGGCAGAAGCTGATCTATTTGACTCAGTCCGGACGACAGCGGCTGGTATTGATTGAATCGTTTGCAAAGGACTGGCTTGATGTGACCTATATCGGTGTCAGCGGGAAGGAACTGCAAGCTCTAACGGGCACCCTCTTACGCCTGGCTGAGAATATGGAAAAGGTGTGATTTTTTCACCTGACATGATAGCGTATGGTCGACTACGCGCGCGACAGACCCGCGCGTTATTTCGCATCGGTGCCGGGCGGTTCTGGCCGGTTGCCGAAAATTCCTTGTTATCGATTCCGTTCTTCTATATTCTTCTCACACAAAAGTAACGCAATTCAATCGACCCGTCATCTGACGGCGAGAAGCAGCCAAAGGAGCGCTCTGTGGAGATTCGTCTAATTGCCCCCGGCGAGGAAGAGCTCTGCAATCAATTTCAGAACCGTATCTACGGCAAGGAGCGCAGCCTTGAGCAATGGCACTGGGATTTTGTCGCCAACAACTACGACCGAACCCCGATCCCGTACGCCGTGGTCTCCGACGGTGGACGAATAGCCGGCACCCAGGCATTTATTCCGATTCGCATGATCGACTCCGACGGCGTCTACTGGACAGCCAAATCCGAGGAGACGCTGGTTGATCCGGATTATCGCGGCCAGAAGCTGTTTGAGAAGATGTATGCCGTGCTTTTTGACTACGCCCGCGAGCATGAGTTCGCCTGGATCTGGGGCTTTACGCCGGCGACCAAGGCGTTTGTCAGGCTGGACTTCACCGTCCCGGATCGCACGGAGCAGCTCTTTATGCCCTTCTCCAGTCGTTCGATTCCCGTAATGATGGCCAAAAGCCTGGGAGGCAAAAAACCGCGTCCGGTTCACCGACTAAAAATCGCCGCCGCGCGAACCGGATGTTTGGCGGCGCAGGCGCTCAGTTCTATCAAGGCCTCGTCGGGCAGGAAGCGGGCGATTGCTGATATAGATATCCGCACCATGGAAAAAGCCGACGAACAGACCGGCGACCTGTGCCGACGCTTTATCGCCAACTTTGGCGGCACAACAATCTATCGCGACGCGAAATATCTAGAGTGGCGACTGTATAACAATCCGTATTGCGGCAGTGTAGTTCGGGCGTTGTACAAAGATGATAAACTCCTCGGCTATGTGGCGTTTGCGCTGGGCGACGACGGGATGGGCTATTTGGTCGACCTGCTGGTGCCGGGCGATGATACCCGCTACGCCACCGAGGACCTGGTACGCATGTTGCTGCTCGAGGCGGTGTACGGAACGCGCAACATGGGCGCGACTGGTATCCGTGGCTGGCGGGTCAACAACCATCCGTTCGACAAGCTAATTGGCCGCATCGCCGGACAAATCGGGTTCTACCATATCAGGCGCGGCTACGATGTCGTGCTGTACAATTGCGAAGCGGGGCAGAAGCGGGCAGTGCACGGCGAATTCGATCAATGGTATGTCAGCCGAATCTTCACCGAAGGAGTGCTCGGCTGATGCACCCGCGGCAGGTTGAATATCTCAAGAAGCAGATCGCCAATCACATCGCGCTTTTTTTCCAGCCGCGCGCGGCGGACCTGTTTGAAAGCGGCATGGTCCGTTTCCTGCCGTTGGGCCAGGCGGTGAAGCTGCGCGAGAAGGCGATTGCGATACCGTTTGATATCCCCGTTAGCGACAACCAGGGCGAGCCGTACTCGGTCGAGTTGAACCGGACGAGGCTGACGTTTTCGAACCCGCTCCCGATGCCGTCAGGCGGTGGGTGGAATCCCCTGCCCAATGAATCTACGCCGTTATGGTATGCCAATGATGCCGGGACGCTTATTCCGGCGTGGAACCTTTTCGGCACTCTTTTTCATCTGCTCACTTTCGGCGAGGAACGTGGAAGTACCCAACGAGACGGTCACGGCCGGTTTGCCGCCTCGTTTAGTCCGCGCGTGAAAGGTGATCTGCTCGAGGTTCCCGCCTTTAACGAAGCGGTTGCCGCAATCGTCGCTGCCTGCGCCGGGCTGGCCGAGAACGGCAGGCCGGCGTATGATTTAGACGGTCTGGTCAAGCCGCCGGTCATGGTGCTGTCACACGATTGTGACGAGCTCAAGGGGAATGATCGCTGGACTCAGATGGTGCGAGTGGCGCGGATCATTCTGCCGCTTTTCAAGTTCAAGCTGCCCGGGTTAGATAATCTCTGGTGGATTATCCGCAACGCGTTCACACCGCGTAGGTTCTACTTCGACAACGCCACCGGCATGCTCGACCTGGAAAGATCGTTCGGATACACTTCGACCTACTACCTGCTGAACGGTAGCGGGGGAAGGTTCGGGGCGCGCAGCAAACTGGCGGTCAGTGCCGAATTGGCCGGGATCATTCCGCCCGGTTGGGACCTCGGTATCCATTACAATTATGATACCTTCTCAAACGACCAGCGTTTCGAAGCACAGCTCGATCAGCTTCAGGCGGCAATCGGATCGAAGCCGGTAGTCGGACGGGCGCACTATCTGAAGTTCGATCCCGCAAAGTCATTCGCATTCTGGCGCAGATTCGGCATTTATGTCGACGAATCGTCCGGCTACGCCGACCGAATCGGCTATCGCAACGGTATCGCCGGTTGTTTTCAGGTTTATGATCCCGACTCGAACCAACCGCTCGATATCCGGGAACTGCCCATGACCATCATGGACACCACCCTGGTGCGGCAGTACGGCGAGGGAGCGATCGCCAAATTTTCTCAGCTTCTGTTTCATCTCAGCCGCGTCGGCGGCGCGATGAGCGTCGTTTTTCATCCGGGCCAGTTTTTCAACCCGGAACATAAAGCGATGCTCGGCGTATATCATAAAATGCTGATTGAGTGCCGCCGGCAGGGCGCGGTATCTGAAACCGCTCGCTCGCTGGTCGACCGAGTTCGCTAAGACTCAGCAGCGGAATATTCAAACAAACGTAATCGTTAAGCACATATTTAAAGAGTGGATCATGGGGCTCGTAAATCTGGATCAACTTCCCGATCTTAACCTCGCCGAAGGTATCGTGGTGCGCGCCGTTGCGGGCGAACTGGAGCTAACGGTAAAAGGTGTGCCGCATCTGCTCGTGCCGGGCAAAGTGATGGTGCTGCCGTCGAATGTGCCGTACTCCGGACGGGCCGTAAGAGACTGTTATGTGGTGGACGTTTTCCACCGGGTACGCGAGGACTGGCGTTCCTAGCCTCGTCGAAATCTCGACAACAACCGGCCGTCGATAGCTATCAGCCCGACGAAGATCAGGGCCATGCCGCCGAAGGCGTTCCATCCGGGACGTTCTCCCAGTACCACCACGCCCAGCAGGATCGCGCTGACCGGAATTAGAAACGTCACCAGGAGCGAATTGGTCGCCCCGGCCGAGGCGAGCAGACGGAAATAGATGATGTAGGCGAAGGCGGTGCTGATAACGGCGAGGCTGAGCAGAGCGGCCAGGGTTGTCGCGCCCGGGGTCAGGCTGAACGGCTGCTCGATTAAAAAGGCAAGCGGCAGCATCATGACGGTCGAACCGCACAGCATGCCCGCTGAAACCACCGTTGGGGACATCCCGCGAAAACGCCGGGCGTAGATCGCCGCGAACGCATACGATAATGCCGCACCGAGAATCGCGATCTGTCCGATCACGTGCGCGCCGAACCCGCGCAGCGAATCGACCCCGATCAGAACCGCTACCCCAACCCAGCCGATAAGAATTCCCGCCAGACGATTGGCGGTCAGGCGCTCGTCGCCGGTTAAAAAGTGCGCCAGGAAAACGCTGAACAGCGGCGTGGTAGCGTTGAGAATCGAGGCGAGGCTGCTGTCGATATGGGTCTGTCCCCAGACTATCAGGCTGAACGGAATGATGTTGTTCAGCACGCCCATGATTAAAAAGGCGCCCCACAGACCGGGCGACCTCGGCAGCCGCCTGCCGGTAAGATAGACATAACCGAGCAACACCAGCGAGGCAACGCCGACCCGGCAGAGGACAATTGTAAGCGGGGTCATCTCGCGTATGGAGACCTCGATAAAAAAGAACGAACCGCCCCATATCACCGACAGGACCAACAGGAGCATCCACTCGGTCAGGTTCATGGTTGTCCGGGTGTTACCTGCTGATGTCGGCTCGTTCGGCTTCTGGTTTATCATACCGGTACTTTCATCCCACGTATGAAACGTCAGACGTGATTTCGCAGCATCAGTTCTTTCGGATGGGGACTGAGATATATCTGGTCGCGGATATACGCGATATTGTGGATACTTGCAAAATGCCTTATCAGCGTTATTGGGACCACCAGCGGAGCCGCCTCCTTCTCATAGTCGGCGATAGCGTCCGCGACATTTTTTCTCTCCGCCGCCGACAGGTGGTCGCGCAGGAACCCGGTAATGTGCTGCAGGACGTTTACGTTCTTTTTCACCGTTGCCTTGAAGCGTAGCGCTTCCATAAAGAGTGCGCGATAACTGTCTTTGAACTCGGCCGGCGGGATTTTTTTGATCGCGGCCACCAGCCGCCCAAACTCGCCGTACAACTTCGGACTGTGGGCAAGCAGCAAATACTTGTGCGCCGTGTGAAAACTTATTGTCTCGCTGCGGTTGAAACGCCGGGAATAGAGCTGCCGCAGGCGGTTGTAGGCAAAGACGCGGACAATGAAATTCTCGCGCAACCCGGCATTGGACAGGCGGTCTTCCTCTTCGATCGGCAGGTGCGGATAGCGATCCATCAGCGCACGGGCAAAAAGTCCACCAGCCTTTTTCTGCGGGCTGCCCGACCCGGCATAAAGCTTCACCCGCTTCATGCCGCATGAGGGCGAGCGGCTTTTGAGGATGAACCCGCAGAGGTCGGCGATATCTTTCTGCCGCACGCGGCGCTTCGCGTAGCGAGTCATCCGGACGGTCCAGTCGATTCCGGTCTGGGTGCCGATCATGCGGGGTGATTCTGGCACGCCCTCCAACTGTACTGCTTCGCGCGGGACGCCCATACCGACCTCGATCTCGGGACAAACCGGTACGAATCTGACATGACGCCCCAGAATATCGGTCAGGTAGCGGTCATGCTTGTGCCCGGCGTCGTAGCGCACTTCCCGGCCAAGTAGGCAGGAGGAAATACCGATCTTTGGCGTCTGAAGGTTTGTCATTACAGACAAAGACCGGCATTTCGTTCGCGGGGTCAACCTCTATTTGCGCCGGAGAATTCCGATGTCCGAGGTTCTGTCGTTTCCGTTAGCGGCAGACGTCCTCGTCTGCCGTGATGTCAGGACCACGAGAGTCCTGATCTACTTACCTGTCATTGTCGTTTACCGCGCGGCTAAATATATTGACTATGGTCTGGTGTTGCCTTTATTTCAGGGACTGATAGACGGAGGCTTGCCTTGTTTAAAAAACTGCAGAATTTGACCAAACGACCGAAGCCGTTCGAGTTTTACACGGCGGCATCGCTCTGGACCGACGAGTATATTTCTCAGAAGATGCTTGGGTTCCACCTCGATGAATCGGTCGACCTGGCCTCACGAAACAAGGCCTTCATAGACCGGTCGGTGGACTGGATTGTCTCGCGGTTCAATGTCGGGCTGGACGTCGCGGTCTGCGATTTTGGATGCGGGCCGGGTTTGTATACAACGCAGTTTGCGCAGAGGGGCGCCGATGTTACCGGTATCGATTTCTCCCGCCGCTCGATTGAGCACGCACGCAAAACAGCCGCCGAGCAGGGGCTCAAGGCGGAGTACCTGCATTTGGATTACCTTGAATTCACTACCGACCGGAAATTCGACCTGATCACGATGATCTACTGCGATTTCTGCCCGCTCAGTCCGGCCCAGCGCAAAACCCTGCTGGGAATATTCCACAAATGCCTCAAGGATGACGGGGCGGTGCTTTTAGATGTTCTGTCGGTGAACCATTTTGACAAGACCGACGAGTCGCGCACGTACGAGTACTCCGACGGCGATGGTTTCTGGTCGCCCGACCCTTGCCACGTTTTCACCAACATTTTCAAGTACGATCAGGAGAAACTGCTTTTAAACAAGCACACGATTATCGAAGAGGCGCGCGCGTGCGATATATACAACTGGCTGCAATGCTACAGCCCGGAAACACTCGACGATGAGTTTAAACGAAACGGCTTTAGCGTGGCGGAGCAGTTCGCCGATGTCGCCGGCACACCTTACGATCCGGAAGCCGACCAGTTCGCGGTCGTTGCGAAGAAAGCGTAGCGCCGCAGGCCGAGCTTCCCGGTGCCCGTCGCTCTTAGTAGGGGCATGATTTATCATGCCCGTGGCAAGCATTTGATGAATCAAATGCCTACGAGTTCTGTCATTGTCGTCTACCGTGCGGCTACTTGCTCTTGCGGAACCAATAAAACGGCTGTAACAGCTGCTGTCTCATTGAAGTTTGGGGAACGGCGTGAGCGGGATCACGCGCGGTCCGTACATCCTCAACCGTATAAAACGCCCTGGGCTGGAATTTCCTGAGGATATCCAGTACCCGGGGCAGTTCTTTGGTCTTGACCACGGTAAAAATCACCGTCACCGGTTCCAGTGCCCCCTCGGCGTTTAAACGAGTCACGTCGAACCCGGCCGCGATGAGATACACTATGAGATCTTCAGCCTCTCTGGGGACTATAACCCTCACCACAAGACTGCCCATCGCCAACCGTCGTTCGATTGTCATGCCGACAAACGTTCCCGTCGCGAACCCGGCCGCATAGGCAATATAGTTGGCGATATCGGTAAGGTTCAGCATAATCTGGCTTATCGCCGCCAGCCAGATAAGGATTTCAATAAAGCCGAACATGGTCGCCAGAGATCGCCTACTTCGAGAGACCAGAATTATGCGAATCGTGCCCAGGGACACATCGCATACTCTGGCGAAGAAAATGAAGAGTGGGATAGAAAAAGCCGAAAGGCCAACCGCAAACTCTGACAACCACGAATCCATCATTTACCCGTATCTTTGCGATAAGCGTTACCCGTAAGATTATGAAATGAGTCACATATTATACGGCTCACAGGGGCCCATGTCTTTGTGGTTGGGCGGGCACCTCAAACTTGTTTTGGGGGTGTCATAGGTCGTCGCCTCTCATGACGCCGCCAATGTAGACAACAGCGAAGATTATGTCAAGGGGAGACTATCAGGGCACGCTCGCCTCCGTTGCCCAAGACCGGGCAGAACAGGCGCCGTGGGACACCGGGGCGACAATAATCCCGATTTCAAAAAAACCTGCCCCTGCCGGTTTCAAACTTGGTAGCGGGGAGGGGGTTTGAACAGCCGACCACCACATAATATGTGCTTCGGGTTATGAGCTTGCTCAGTTGTCCGAACAACAGAAAACACCAGACACTAACCTGTAGTAACAGCAAAGACTTACATGGAACTCAGTGTCTGGTGTTTCTTCTTATTGTCTACTGTTCTTGCTCGTTTTGTTAGAAAAGTGTTAGAAACAGCCGTATGTCAATATTGGATAGGTTTCCCCTCCATTGGCGGCTGGTGCCACGGAGTCGATGTCAAGCACTGGCTGGAAAACCAGTCTTGAGGATTTTTTTCAGTTCGCCAACAGAATAGTGGTCAATGCCGAGTTGACCAAGCGTTCTTCCCTCTGCGTAGTAATCTTTTTGATGCATTGCGGATGCGATAGAGATTAGTGCATCGCATACAGGAGTGGGGATATT
>DAOWIC010000054.1 GCA_030641085.1 Calditrichota bacterium | reverse complement strand
GTATGACTCTCGGTGTCGGGCTTAAACTGAGCGGAGCGGAATTCGACTATTCCTATACGCCAGAAGACAGCTATTCTTCGGAAGACCTGCATCGACTTTCAGTCTTGCTTAGATTCGGCAACTGACTACCAGGCCTCAATAGACAGCTAAAGCCGGTCTTCGGACCGGCTTTTTTATTGCATTGCGATTTGCGGCACTGCGCATTCTATTGCAGGTTTTGTGTCGAAAACGGCAACATATCCAGCCGGTTTCACTCCATCTAAACAAAGACTTGGCAGCTCCGCTTTAGGGCACTCAGGCTGGCCCGTAACGACTATGGTAACAATGGCTTAGGTTCCAGCCAAAACTGACAGTACAATAAGATACAATTTCTGGTTTTGGCAACGCATTTGCTTGACCCTATTAAAAAGGGTAGTTAACCACTTCAAAATCGAAATCAGCACGAATGAATAGTCGCCAGAACAACAACATGAATCTCAAAGCGGAGACCATCGCATATCCGTCAACCGGGGTCAAATATGGTGTCGCGCACACTGCCCGTTACACTCCGCCAGCCACCGTGAGTCATTCCTTGACATTCTCTTCTCAAGTCAATTATTTCTTTTGCGAGTACTTTAAGGGCCTGTTGTTTGTGGCGGCCTGTTCCGTGTTTATTCTGGCGATACCGAGGGTTCTAACTGAGCAAGGTAAATTGAAACAGCTATTGACAAATTCTGTACGTCGTTTGATGGATATCGCGGGGGCGCTCCTCGGACTGATTCTCACGCTTCCGCTGTGGATAGTAGTGCCGATTGCGATCAAGTTGAGTTCTCCCGGGCCGGTCTTCTATTCTCAAACAAGAGTAGGCCTGAATCGCCGCCGCTGCGACCGGCGCGCCTGTCAGCAGGCCGACGTAGTCGATTACCGCAAGCGGGAACGCCGTCGCGTCGACTATCTCGGTAAGCTGTTCCGTGTTTATAAGTTCCGCACCATGGTCAATGATGCTGAAAAGGAATGTGGCGCGGTCTGGGCATCGGAGAATGATACGCGAATAACCCGTGTCGGACAGTTCCTGCGTATGGCAAGAATCGATGAGATTCCGCAGTTTATAAATATTCTGTTGGGGGACATGTCGCTCGTTGGCCCGAGACCGGAGAGACCGGAATTTGTCCGTGAACTCGCCGACCAGATCAGGGGCTACTCTGGCCGCCTGCAGGTCAAACCCGGCCTGACCGGGCTGGCCCAGATTGAGAATGGTTACGATTCGTCAGTCTCGACGGTGGTACAGAAGGTTAAATGGGACCTGACGTACATAAAGAGCCGCTCGATTCTAACTGATATCAAGATCATTCTCAAGACCTTTGGAGTGGTCTTCACGGGTAAAGGGGCGCGTTAGGAACCGGAGGGGAATCCGGTAGATAGAGACCGTGACAGTCACGGTCTTTTTTTATGACTTGTCTTGAGTATTTGAATAGCATATTTTCCCAATATTACGCATAAGACTGACACACAATCACCGGAAGGGGTTATGACGTTAATACGGATTTTGACGGTTGTCCTTGGTGTCTTGTTACCGATCATGGCGGTTGGGCAGGCTACTATGACCGGCGATCTGACAGTAAGATCCATCCCGGAGGGGGCCCAGGTGACGTTGAAGGGAGAGGCCATCCTGTCAGGTGTCACTCCGGTCAGGTTTGAACACCTGCTCATCGGCGATTACGATTTGGCGCTCAATCTGCATGGTTACGAAACCTATCGGTCACGAGTCTTCCTTGATCCGACCAAGCAGATGGTAGTCGATGTTCGGCTGTCTCCCAAGACCCGATTCAAAGCGGCTGCGCGGTCGCTCTTTATTCCCGGCTGGGGGCAGCGCTACGCTGGTCAGAAGGGCAAGGGTTATGCCTACACGCTGCTGGCGGTTGGATCGGTAGTAGCCTATCTATTTGCCGACGCGCGTTTCGACAATAAGCGGGAGGAGTACAACGAGATAAAGCACACCTACGATTCGCTGGCCAACGGCGGCAATATTGCCCACCTGCGCGAGTGGCGGCCGCTTCTGGAGGAGGCGCAGGAGGATGCCTTCGAGGCCGAAAATATCAGACGCGGTACCATTGGCGCAGCTATCGGCATCTGGGGATTGAATGTTATCGACGCCATCTTTTTCTTCCCGAAACGCCGGGCGCAGTTTACGGTCAAGGGTATCACCCTGCAACCGTCAAGGAGGCTCGATCGCCCCGGTATAACCCTTTCACTGGCGCTATAGGCGGGGAACTGAAGATGAAGACTATTACTATATTGGTCGCGGTTGTCCTGCTGGCAACGGCGGGCTGTGACCGCCAGATAGACTCCAAAAGCCCCACCACGCCGGTTCCGGCAACCGGTCAGGTGCCGACCAGTCTGATCGCCAAGGTGAACAATGGCACGATTTCTCTCTCCTGGGAGATTGCCGACCCGACCGAAGTGGTGCGCTATCGAGTCTATGCCGCCGAATCTGTCCCGGTGGACTTTATCCTGCGAGATTCAACCGATCAAACGACAATCACGCTCGAAAATCTGCTGATAAACCGCACCTATTATTTCCGGGTGGCGGCCCTGATGAGCCACGGCGTGGAATGGACCTACTCCGAAATCGTCACGGCTTCGACCGGCTATCTATCTATTCTGATTGCCGGCGGCGATGAGTACGTCAATTCGCAGTCGGTGACAATCCAGATTAACGCCACCTCGCTGGCTACCCATGTCATTCTGTCCGAGGATCCTGAATTCACCGACGCCGTTTATCAATCGTTTAGCCCGGTGCGCAGTTTCACTCTTTCCGAGGGTGACGGCGAGAAGACTGTTTACGCTCGTATCCAGTTTGTCGACGGCTCCACTTCCGGTGAGCTGCTGTCCGATGATGTCATCCTCGACACCGAGGTTGCCATCGATTCGGTCTGGTTCCAGCCGGCCGGTCCTTTTGCCGCCGGCAATGTTATTACCTTCATGCTGGAGTCTCCGGAGACCGGGGGAGAGGCGAGGGTCTCTTTCGAGGGTGAGTCCTCGCTGGATCTGGCCGATGACGGTGTCGACGGTGACGCGGTGGCCGACGATGGTATCTACACTCTGCGTTATGAAGTGCCGCCGAACCTGGCGGTGGACAATGTTACCGTCACCGGAGCCTTTACCGATGTCGCGGGTAATTTTGTCACTGCTACCGCTGCGAATCTGCTGACTATTATAACCCCGGCGGCCGATGCCTCTGACGAACCGGCAGCGATTCATCACAGATAAGGCGTCCCTATGTATGTATTGACGGGCATCAACAAGTTTGTGGGGCTTTTTCTCGACAGTATGCGCATGATGGGCCGCGGTCGGATATGGTTTTTACTGCTGTTGAATTTCCTGATAAACCTGCTGGTTCTCTACTCTCATTACCGATTTCAGTCGCCGGTCTTTTATGGCGTTATTCATGCCTGGACCAACCTGTTCGACCCGGGTCACGCCGTGGCCTTTACTCATTACCCCGGTCATATGCTCCTGCTGCCTTACTTCAACGGCTGGGCAAAGTTTTTTGTCTCCACGGTAATAGAGGGCGCGATCCTGGGCGGAATAGCGGTGACGTTTTTCGACGCCTGGATCGACGCGGGCAAACGTGCCCGGCATACAATAGGCAGCGCTCTCTGGCTCTGGCTTCAGTTGACCCTCGGCTGGCTTCTCATCAACGGCCTGATCCTGCTGGTCAATGTCCAACTGCCGTCTTTGATGCAAGGCTTTCTGTACGGGTCGCCGAATAGGATGCGTGCCTTTAAGTTCTTGATGCTACCGGGCATCTATATCATTATAACAGCGCTATTCTATTTCGCCCTGCCGTATGCTGCCATCCATCGGACTAACATCTTTCGTGCCGCCGGTCATTCGTTGAAGCTGTTTTTCAGTCGACCGATCACCTGTCTCTTTCTGGCTGTCTTTATTCTGGCCGTGCCGGTGCTGATCAGTATCGCCCTCGGGGAACAGGACTCCATTATTGAGAAATTCCGACCAGAGCTTGTCTACTGGTTGTTGCTGCTGGGTCTTATTACCGATATTTTTGTCAACTTCTTCTGGATGGGTACGGCCGCCCGAGTTTTGGCCGAAGAAGAGTAATCACCTTTCCAGTTTGAAACACTTCCGCCGAAGTCGGGTCGGTTCCGACGTATATCTGTCTCCCGCGCATCTGACCGGATAGTATGTTTTGCCCCGCCTTATAGGCGTTTCCCGTTCGAACCCGCCTGAGAGAAATTATCAGCCGGACGATTTTGTCCGAATCCGGGGTGCATCATTTTGCCTATGAATGGATCCAAGAAAAACGCAGAAATCCTTTGGTAGTGGGCTTTTTCCCCTTCATAAAATCTACAACCCGCCGATAAAATATCATGTACCACCATGGGTTAAAAAAACATGAAGAACATATTACTAGTTGACGACGACAAAGACCTTTCAAGGTCACTGGCAAATCTGTTCGACTCGGAGAAGTTCCGATTCGAGTTTCTGGAAGACGGCATAACTGTCGGCGAATATGTCAGAGGCCATGAAGATGTTGATCTGGTGATGCTTGATGTCAACCTGCCCACCATGTCCGGACTCGAGGTGCTCAAGCAGATCAAACAGATCAAGAACGAACTGCCGGTGATCATGATCTCCGGGTTCGTGTCGACCGAGAACGCCATCGAGGCAATGAGTGAAGGCGCGTACGAATATCTTACCAAACCGTTTGAAATAGAGAAACTGATCAACACCGTCAACAAAGCCTGCGGCTTTTCCGCCCGCCAGAGAAATCCGTTCGCTGCCGTCGTCGATGAAGCGACTGAAGCTGACGTTGACGAGATCATCGGCAAGTCGCCGGAGATCGTCGAGATTGCCAAGCTGATCGGACAGGTCGCCAAGACCGACGCCGCCGTGCTCATCTTCGGCGAATCCGGCACCGGTAAAGAACTGGTGGCGCGAGCCATTCACCGCAACTCCAAACGTCGCAACAATGAATTTCTTTCGGTCAACTGTGCCGCTCTGCCGGAGACCCTGCTCGAGTCCGAATTGTTCGGCCATGAAAAGGGCGCCTTCACCGGAGCTTACTACAAGCGGATAGGTCGTTTCGAGCAGGCCGATCAGGGCACGCTTTTCCTTGATGAAATCGGCGATATGTCGATGCTGACTCAGGCCAAGCTGTTGCGGGTGCTGCAGGAGAAGAAAATCGAGCGGGTCGGCGGCAATGAACCGATCGATGTCAATGTCCGGATTATCGCCGCCACCAACAAGTCGCTGGTACAGGCGATGAAAGAAGGCTCTTTCCGAGTCGACCTGTTTTATCGTCTGAAGGTTGTCTCCATATACATCCCGCCGCTGAGGGAACGTCGGGGCGATATCCCGCTGTTGATGGATCATTTCAACAAGAAATTCTGCTCGGTGGTAAATCAGCCGGTACGAGAGATTCCCAAGAAGACGATGCAGATGTTGATGAAATACAACTGGCCGGGAAATATCCGCGAGTTGGAAAACAACATGCACACCGCCATCGTCATGTCAAAAGGCGATACGTTACAGCCGGATGATTTCCCGCTCTTCTCCGAAAGTAACGGCAAGCTCGAGATCGACCTCGATGTTCTCAAGGATGATTACACCGATACTTTCAAAAAGCTGATCGACCCGATTATGCCACGCCTGATTGTCAACTCGCCCGGACGTATCTACCAATTCCTCGACTCAGCCTTCGAGCGGGCAGTCATATCGTCCTGCCTGAAGCACTTTGACGGCAACCAGGTCAAGACCTCCGAAATTCTGGGCATCTCGCGCAACACCCTGCGTGACCGTATCGCCCGGTACAATATCTATTAGTCACTTTATCATCGATCATCCCATCAATCGCCATTTCTGATTTCTTTCGGCTGCCTGATACCGTATATTCGGCCTATGCGTATCTGCCATTTTTCCGACAGCCATTTGGGGGCAGGGGAAGGTCATCCCCGCCGCGGTCCGAGCGGTCTTACTCTCAGGCAGCAGGATATTATCGACAGCTTCATCAGGACCGTCGACGCTATCATCGACCTGCGCCCCGATGTCTGCCTTTACGCGGGCGATCTTTTTCATACCGTCCGGCCGATCAACCGGATCATGGCCATTGCCGGCGAACAGCTCCACCGGCTGGCGGTGCTAAACGCGATACCAACCGTTGTTATCAGCGGCAATCATGACGCCCCCAAGCAGCCTCATCTGGGAGCGGCTCTCGAGGTCTACCGGCAGTTTGAGAATCTATATGTATCGGCCGGAATCGGCCTGCAGGTCTTTGAGATCGGCGAGGCAAAGTTTTTCGCCCTGCCCCATTGCCTGACAACGCAGATCCAGAAAGAGGAGCTGGCCCGCTGTTTGCCGGATTCTGATGCCCGGTACAATGTTCTGATAGCTCACGGCGTGGCGGCCGGAATGGAGGAATTCTCCATGGCCGAACTGGGCGAACAGGAACTGCCGCTGGATGTGCTCAATCGCTTCGACTATACAGCGCTCGGACACTACCATAACTCGCGGCAGGTCGGTGGAGGCAGGGTCTGGTACTCAGGCTCCACTGAAAGGCTCTCACAGGCCGAGCGTGAGGCCGACAAGGGCTTTCTGGAGGTCAGCCTGAAGCCGTTTAGGGTAACGTTCCACAAGATGGCCTGTCGCGAGATGATCGATATTCAGCCGATCAACGCCGCCGGCAAGAGGGGCGATCAGTTGGCCGCCATTATTAAAGAAAAGATCGAAGGTATTGGCAGTTCGGATAAAATTGTCAGAATCAAGATTCAGGGGGTCACCGAGGAGACCCTCAGTACGCTGCCGGTAGACGTAATCTCGTCGCTCAAGCAGGACGCCTTCTCGCTCGACATATCATTCGAGCGGGCCAAAGAGGACAATGGCAGCCTCAAATTCGGGCGTTCCGCTATCGGGCGACTTGACGAGGGCTTCCTGCAATTTCTGGACGTCGTTGATCTGGAGGGTTTCGACCGCGAGCGTCTCAAGCGAGAAGCGCTGAAATATC
>DAOWIC010000079.1 GCA_030641085.1 Calditrichota bacterium | reverse complement strand
GTCTTCCTCGGTGGAATCGGCGTGCTCGGCTCGGAAGGAGATATTAACCCCGGCATTAATACCGCCACCCTTCTGTCCGATCTGAACGGTGGCCTGGGGGTCGATTTGGCCGTTGGTACATTCCGAATTACCGATGAGACTCTGGGTATCTCGGTCGATGTCGACGTCAGCGCGGCCACCGACATCAATGATGTTGTCAACGAAATTAATGCCCAGTTAGCCGCCAACGTACCACCGATCACGAACGTAACCGCGGCCATCAGTCCGGCAGGCAACAGCCTGATTTTGGAAACCACCGAAACCGGACTTATATCGACTTCCACTCCCCTGAGCAGCCTCAATCAAGGCAACGGCGTGGACATGACCTTTGGCTCGATTAGTCTGACCGATGGCGCCGCCGTCAATCTCGACATAGATCTCTCCGGCGCATCGACCGTTGATGATGTGATCACGATTTTCAATGCTGCCGTCGCGGCCGATCCGACAATCAGTAATGTGACCATGCAAGTCAACGCGGCCGGTACCGGTCTGGAAATAGTTGATGCCAACGGCGTCCCGATGGGGCTTTCGGTTGTCGAGGTACACGAAGACTCGACCACTGCGGCCAATCTGGGGCTCACCGGTCCGATCGATCCCACGCTCACCGGGACCGACCTCAATCCGCAACTGAACTTCTCCATCGAGGAGATCGGCGGCACCACCGCGGCCGATCTGGGTATCCTGACTGACTTCTCCACCGATCATATCGGCGCTGATCTCAATCCGCTCCTTACCGTGGACACTCCGGTGGCGGACCTCAATAGCGGAACCGGCCTTGAAATGGGGGAGATAGTTATCTGGCAGGGCGACCAGTCGCGGACGATAGACCTCGGCTCGCCGGCGATAACCACCGTGCAGGATATGCTCGACGCTCTGAATAATTCCGGTTTGGATATAACCGCTTCGCTGAACGACGATGGAACCGGAATTCAGATAGTTAACAACGACCCGTATTCATCACTCACTGTTGAAGATGTGGGTGACGGCAAGACGTCCAAGAGTCTCGGCATCTATGGCTCCAGTGACATGATGGGAACCCTTACCGTCCTGACCAACGCCCTGAAGAACAACGACCAGGAAGGGATCAGCATGCTTTTGGGCAACCTCGAGGCATCGCGGACCGGCTTGCTCAATCAACGAGCGACGGTAGGAGCCAAAGGTGTGCGACTGGATGATACCAGCGCCCGCCTGATCGACCTCGAGTATACTCTTACCACACGGCTTTCCGAGGTGGAGGATGCCGACCTGACAAAAGTGCTAACCCAACTTTCCGAATATGACACAAACTACCGGGCCTCACTGATCGCGAGCTCGTCGATTATTCAGCAGTCGCTGCTCGACTTTCTTAAGTAGGTCAAGATAAGGATAGGACTTATGATCGTTAACAGTCTGAGATTTGGACAGCTCGAAGTCCCCAACGACAAGATCATTACAATGGAGAAACCCATCCTCGGGTTTGAAAACGTCTGCCACTATTGCCTGGTTGAGGTTGATGAGATACGACCCTTTCTCTGGCTGCAGGCGGTCGATGATCCGTCGCTGGCGTTTCTGGTTGTAAACCCGTTGGTTTTTTTCCCGGATTACAGGATCGAGGTCAACTCCAAGGAGATCGGCGACCTGTGTGTTTCGCAGGTTAATTCCGTCGAGACATATGTGATCGTTACGGTGCCCGAAACACCCAGAGACATGTCGGTAAATCTTCAGGGACCGATCCTGATCAACACGGAGAACGGGCGCGCCAAACAACTGGTGCTGGTCAACTCCAGCTATCAGGTCCAGCACCTGCTTTTCGACCATGATCCGGCCCAGACCGTCGAAGAGACCGTTCACGAGATCGAGCCGGTCGGCGTATAATCCGCCTCAGGCCCCTCCCTGATCAACTCGATATCTCGCGGACAACCGATACGGAAAACGACATCCAGAGGGAAAGAGCTACGCATGTCCACACGGAAAAAGAATAAGCAGGCGCGTGCCGGTCGCAAATCCGGCCGACAGGGTTCGGTTGACCTCGGCCGAAACTCCGTTCAGGCGAATCTCCACTCACTTTTGGAGGCGGTAGAAAAAAATCCCGAGGCAATCAAGCCGAGACTCCGTCTGGGCGAGTTTTATCTTTTCAATAATCAGGAAGGACAACTTCTCGATACTGTCGCACCTCTTGAAAAGCACTATCCGTTTGATGATGTCGCCGATTGTCGCGCCCACGACCGATTATTCGCCTTAGGCAGTGCGCACGCGGGAAATCTGGCTGAGGTGGATAAAGTCTGCCGCCGCGGACTTGACCGCGAGCCGGACGCGCTCGATTATTCGTTCATCCTCTGTTTCGTCCACCTGCAACTGCGGGAGCTGGATCAGGCAATCGAATACGGGGAGCGGTATCTGACGCGTTATGAGGCCATCTCCAACTCCGATAAATCGGAACATGAATATACCCTGTCGAGGCGGTATCTGAGCCAGATGGAAAATTTCCTCGGTTCGGCTCACCTTGAGAGGGGAGAGTCAGTTGAGGCAGAAAAGTATTTCGACCGCTCGCGCCAGGCCGATCCGGGCAACTACCTGCCCTATGTCAACCTCGCCCGTCTCGCCCGACAAAACGATCAACTCGACACGGCCCGCAAGATTATCGGCGAAGGCGTCGGTCGGTGCCGCCAGGTTCAGGAACTGCGGATGCTGGCGGAGCAGATGAAAAGAAAGGCCACGGTTTCGGCCTGTATGATTGTCAAGGATGAAGAGGAACTGCTGCCCGGATGTCTCGACTCCATACGCGACTGGGTGGATGAGATCGTCATTGTCGATACCGGCTCCTCCGACCGAACAGTGGAAATCGCCCAATCCTACGGAGCTAGAATATTCCACCAGCCGTGGGAAGGTAACTTTTCTAAACATCGCAACTATTCCATCGAACAGGCAACAAAAGACTGGATCATCATTATAGATGCCGATGAGCGGTTTTCCGAAAACGATGTGCCGCCGCTGATGGAACTGATGGACTCCGATAAACACCAGATTATATCGATCAATGTTTTCAATATGTATGCCGAGAGCGATCACCGGGTAACCTCGGTCAATTCGGTCCGTTTCTTCCGCCGCGTCCTTGATATGCGCTACAAAGATATCGTGCACAATCGACTCGTGATTCCCGATGGCGTGCCGATTACGCGGGCGCCGTTCTGTCTTGAGCATCTCGGCTATGATCTGTCGCGGGAGAAGATGCTGGCCAAGCTTGAACGGACCCGGGCGCTGCTGGAAAAGCAGATAGAGGAAAACCCCGACTTTGCCTTCGCCTGGTTTAATCTCGCTCAACTGTTGCGAGGCGAGCTTTTTGAATCACTCGAAGAGTACGCGCCCCAGGTACTCGAGGCGGCTCATCGGGCGGTCGAGCTTTCCCGGCCGGACGACCCTGAGACGCGCGGTATTCACCTGATGTCGCTTGATCAACTCGCCTGGACTTATTTCTACACGGAAAATTACGACCGGGCAGAAAAATACGCCCGGGAAGCCCTTCGGAGTAAGCCTGACTATCTCGACCCGCTGATGCTGCTGGGCAATATTTACAGCCGCACGGGGGAGTATGACAGGGCGACGGAGGGATACAAGAACTATCTCGCGGTTCAGGCTCGGTTCGATGAACATCGAGAGCTGGAGCCGCTGGTGCTGTACCACTCCGATAGTCGAGCTACCGCCAATTACGGCCTGGGTCTTATTGCGCAGCTTCAAGGGCGATCCGAGCAGACGAAGCACCATTTTAAACAGGCTCTTGAAGATACCCCCGGCTACCTTGATGCCAACCTGTTTCTGGGGCGGATTTATCTGGCAGAGAACAATTTCCTCGAGGCCGAGAGATTTTTCAAGGCCCAGTTCGAAACCAGTCGTCCGTCGGTCCACGCTGCGCTCGGTCTGGCCTGTATCTATCAACAGCAGAATCAGCCCGATGCCGCCGAAAAAGGCTACCGGCAGGCGCTTGAACTGGACCCCGAAAATCCCGAAGTTCTCATAAAGAGCGGTCGCTTCTTTCTTGAGATCGATCGGACCGCCGAAGGGTTAGAGTTGCTTCAAAAGGCAGCTCAACTCGGTGAATCGGATGAGATCGTCGAAAGAGAACTGGCCCGGCTCCACTTTGCCGCCGCCAATTATGACCAGGCAATCGAATTCTATCAAAAGCTGCTGAAACGCGCGCCCGATGATCCTGAAATTCTCAACGATCTGGGCAACTGCTACTTCAAGAAACTGGATCACGGTGAGGCGGAATCATGCTATCGCCGAGCAATCGACACCGGTCTGGCCGACAGT
>DAOWIC010000081.1 GCA_030641085.1 Calditrichota bacterium | reverse complement strand
CGATAGAGCAGGACGCCGATGTCGTCATGTTTGTCTACCGCCCGGAATTCTACCTGAGCTCCGATGACCGGAGGGATCCGAAAAACGCCGAGAAGATCGGTGTCGCCGAGATTATTGTTGCCAAACAGCGTAACGGTCCGACCGGAACGGTCAAGCTGACCTTCCGCGGCGAGCTGACGCGCTTTGAAAGTCTCGAGCAACGTCACGCCGAACTGCCGCCCGGAGCGGAGGCGGTCGACGGTCACGATATTCCTTTTTAGGAGAGTCAATGGAGCTGGGGTTTTACGCACTTGGCCGCCACGGCATCAGGATCATCACTAAAGTCGGTGGTATCTTTGTGCTCTGGGGGCGATTTATTGCCTCGCTGCGCCATATCCATCACTCTCCCGGCCTCATTTCTGAGCAACTCTATGTCCTCGGCGTCAAATCGCTCCCCCTGATAATTATCATCTCCATTTTTGTCGGCGCGGTTTCAGCCTGGCAGGCGGCATATCAGTTCAAATTTATCGGTGCGCCGCTTCGTTATCTGGGACAGGCGGTCGGCAAGGCGGTTGTTATGGAACTGGCGCCGGTGCTGTCAGCCCTTGTCATCGCCGGGCGCGTGGGCGCCGGTATCACGGCCGAACTGGGTTCGATGAAAGTTACCGAGCAGATTGATGCGCTCGAGTCGATGGGCATCAACCCGGTGCGTTATCTGGTTATGCCGCGCATGATCGCTTGTCTCTTTATGGTGCCGCTTCTGGTCCTCTTTGCCAATTTCATCGCCATTGTAGGGGGACTGGTCGTGTCGGTGATTGGCGTCGAAGTATCCTCGGAGACCTTCTTGTTCGGATTTCGCGACTCGTTCAAACTGGCCGACCTTATTAACGGTCTGGTCAAGGCGGGCATGTTCGGCTTCATCATCGGTCTCATCGGATGCTATGAAGGGTTTAACGCCGAGGGCGGAGCCCAGGGTGTGGGCAGGGCAACGACCACATCGGTGGTTATCTCGTCGGTTCTGATCCTCGTTTTCAATTTTATATTTGCGGTTATTCTGTTCAGGATGTGATATGGCGGACGCTCTGATACAAATTGAGAATCTCAAGAAGCGCTTCAATTCGCTGCAGGTGCTTGATGGTGTCAATCTTGATATCATGCGCGGCCAGTCAATTGTTATTATCGGCCAGTCCGGTTGCGGCAAATCGGTTCTACTGAAACATCTGATCCGCTTGCTCGATCCGGATGAGGGAAGAGTGTTGTTCGATGATGAGGATATATCCGAACTCTCCAGCCGGCAACTGATCGAGATGCGGCGGCGGTTCGGCATGCTGTTTCAATCGGCGGCGCTTTTGGATTCACTGACAGTCGAGGAGAATGTCGGGCTGGGCCTCAAGGAATCGCGCATGCACACAGAGGGGCAGATCAAACAGATAGTCGCCCAGAAGCTGGAGATGGTCGGCCTTACCGGCGTCGGCCGCAAACGTTCGGCTGAGTTGTCCGGCGGCATGCGTAAGCGAGTCGGTCTGGCGCGGGCAATTGCCAACAGTCCCGAGGTGTTGCTCTATGACGAACCGACCACCGGGTTGGATCCGATAAAGGCCGACATGATCGATGACTTGATTGTCGAACTGAATAGCAGGCTCAATGTGACCTCGGTGGCCGTGACTCACGACATGAAGTCAGCCTTCAAGATCGCCGACCGGATCGTCATGCTGCACGGCGGGAAGATTGAGTTCGACGGTTCTCCGGCTGAAGTCCGCGCCACCGACAACGAGGTTGTTCAACAGTTTATCAGCGGTTCGTCGGTCGGACCGATTAAGATGTAAGATGCTTCCGAGTAAGAAAACAAAGACCGCCTACTACTGTTCCCAGTGCGGAGCGGAACACGCCAAGTGGCAGGGTCAGTGCCGCGAATGTAATCAGTGGAACAGCCTGATCGAAGAGGTCAAGCCGGCCCGAAAGACAGCGACTCGCACGGCGACACTCGCTCGTCCGGTGAAGATTCCCGATATCAGCGCCGAGAGAATGTCCGGTTACCGTTCCGGAATTGTCGAACTGGACCGTGTCCTCGGCGGGCAGCTCCTGCCCGGCATGACAGTCCTGCTCGGCGGCGATCCGGGTATCGGCAAGTCGACCTTGATCCTGCAGGCGGCGGAAGCTTTCTCGAAACAGCAACTGCCGGTCCTTTATGTGACGGGCGAGGAATCACTCGCGCAACTCAAACTGCGTTGCGGGCGGCTGCAGGTCGCCGGCGACCAGATCACGGCGGTCAACTCAACCTCGGTGGAGGAGATCCTCGACCTGGTCGCGCAGCAGGATTACGGCATTGTGCTTATCGATTCGATCCAGACTGTTTCCAGCAGCCTGTTTGATTCGCCGCCCGGCACGGTGGCGCAGGTCCGTGAGGTCGCCAACCGGTTGATCACATCCGCCAAGCAGAAAGAGTTCGCCCTTTTCCTGGTCGGCCATGTTACCAAAGACGGCATGGTGGCCGGTCCGAAGGTGCTCGAGCACATGGTGGATACGGTTATATATTTCGAGGGTGACCAAACCCATCTTTATCGCATGTTGCGCGCCACTAAAAACCGTTTCGGTTCGGTGAGTGAGATCGGCCTGTTTGAGATGATGCCGGAGGGACTGGTCGAGGTCGCCAACCCGTCGCTTTTGTTTCTTTCGGACAACACTACCGAAAAGCGTTCCGGCTCGGTGGTGACCGCGATCTGCGAGGGCAATCGCCCAATCCTGGTGGAGATTCAGGCGCTGGTGACGGCCGCCAATTACGGCACGCCGCAACGCGTGGCGGGCGGGATCGACAACAAACGACTCGCGTTGCTGTTGGCGATTTTGGAAAAACGGAGCGGCTATCCAATGGCTGCCAACGATGTTTTTGTCTCGGTCGCGGGCGGCCTGAAGCTGACCGAACCGGCCGCCGATCTGCCGATAATAACTGCCATCGTTTCGTCGCTCCTGGACAAGCCGGTGAACTTGAAAACGCTGGTCGCCGGCGAGGTGGGGCTGTCCGGCGAAGTGCGCGGCATTACCATGATCGATAAGCGAATTAGCGAGGCGGCCAAAATGGGCTTCGAACGAATGATAATCCCGCGCAGTAATCTCGACAAAGTGACCGATCGGCCGATTGAACTCATCGGTGCCTCAGCCATCCAGCAGGGGCTGGAGGATATATTGAACTGATCCCCGAAATTGCCCCAATCAGATGAATGATCCAAATCAAAGATGAACGATAGAATCTATACTCTCAAGACCAAAGACAACAATGCCCGGCGCGGCGAGGTTGATACTCCCCACGGCCGATTTCAGACTCCGGCATTCATGCCGGTCGGAACATCCGGCGCGGTAAAGGCGCTGACCGCCGAGGACCTCGAAAACTGCGGCGCGGAGATTATGCTCAGCAATACCTACCATCTGTACCTTCGCCCGGGCACGGAGATAATCAAATCCCTCGGCGGGCTGGCCCGATTCAACGGCTGGAATCGTCCCACGCTTACCGACAGCGGCGGGTATCAGGTCTTTTCGCTAAGGGATATCTCGCGCATCTCTGACGACGGTGTCAAATTCCAGTCCCATCACGACGGTTCCTATCACCTGTTCACGCCGGAAAAAGTGATGGAGATTCAGCACGATATCGGCGCCGACATAATCATGGCCTTCGACCAGTGCGTGCCATACCCGGCCGACAGGGGCTTGGCCGCTACCGGCGTGAGACGCACGTTCGATTGGGCCAAACGCTGTCGGGAACATCATCACCAACTCGCCGAACATGACAGTAATCGACCGACACAACATCTTTTCGGAATTGTTCAGGGCTCGACTTACAAAGATCTGCGCACCGAGTCGGCCGAGCAGATTGTCTCCCTTGATTTCCCCGGCAACGCTATCGGCGGTCTGTCGGTGGGGGAGAGCAAGGAGAAAATGGAGGATATGCTGGCGCACACGATAGCGTATCTTCCTGATGACAAACTGCGCTACATGATGGGCATCGGTTATCCGGAAGATATCCTGATGGCGGTCTCGCACGGCGTGGACATGTTCGACTGCGTTTTGCCCACCCGCAACGCCCGGACCGGCGCGGTCTTCACCTCCGAGGGTCCGATCACTTACCGCAACGCCGACTTCGCAGCCGATGATCGGCCACTTGATCCGAATTGTGCGTGCAAGGTCTGTCAACGCTACAGCCGGGCGTACATTCGCCACCTGTACAACCAATCGGAAATCACCGGCATGGTGCTGGCCTCGTATCACTCGACCTGGTTTTTCCAGGACCTGATGCGCAATATCAGGCAGGCGATCGAGGAAGATCGGTTTGATTCGTTTCGCAGGGGATTTCTAAAGCGATACGCGATAAACGGCAGGGCGTGAGGCGCACGCGCTTGATAACTACATCTTCAGCGTAAACAAATATCCGAAACTCACACGGAAATCATTGAACCGTACCTGTTTGCGCACCAGCGTATAGCGGTCCGAACTGGTCCGGGTGATATAGAGAAAATCCGGCCTGATATCGGTCACGCTGATTTCGAGCGAGAAGTTGTGACGAAAACGCAGTCCGGTGGTAATGCGATAACCCACTACATTGCTGACCTCGACATTGGTAATTCCCTCCGAGCGCACCAGCGAGTCGGCCGCGTGTTCTCTCATGTCGAAACTGTGTCGGGCAAAGACTATCCCACCCCCGATATAGCCGGTCATTCTCTTAGTGCCCCGGTAGTACAGCACTTCCGCGGAGAAAGTGCCCGCGCGCAGACTTCCCTGCGGATAGAGCACGGAGTTGACCTGCCCGAAGCGATAATCAAACGCTGCCCTCAATATCAACGGATGATAAAACAACATTTCATATTTGGCGGACAGCTCCGGACCGGCGGACAAAATCCCGTTCGGACCATCCACTCCGCCGGTAATATGCAGACTCATGAAGGAGAGCGTGTCCTGCTGAACCGGATTGAGCGGATACAACGGCAGGCTTAGCATTGTTGCCAGTAATAAGGCGTGCATAATCTCCTCGTGGTGGGTCGCTTAACTATAGAAACGTAACAAATCGGCTTTTGATACAAAACAAAATGTCCGGTGACGAATTGAGTCGATGTGAGCGGGGTTAGCCAGCACTT
>DAOWIC010000336.1 GCA_030641085.1 Calditrichota bacterium | reverse complement strand
CCGACGGCAACCTGTTCGAGATCGCCCGCGAGCGCACGCTTGAGGTTTTGGATAATTTCGGCGAGGCGGACCAGGTAGCGTTCATTCCCCTCGCGGCCGATGCCGACATGGAACAGTATCCATCCTTTGGCTCGGTCGCGCTCGCCCGTGAACAGCTCAAACGACTCACGTGCGGATCCACCCGCGCCGATATTGAAAGCGCCCTCGACCGAACCGCCGACCTGCTGACCAACGCCTCCAATCTTAATCGGGAGATCTACCTCGTTACCGACCGCCAGCGACACAGCCTGCCCGATACGGCTGGGCTTCATGATGTCGAGGCAAACATTTATCTGGTGGACCTGGCCATTGAGAGCGCAGAGAACTGCGGCGTTACATCGGTTGACTTCGGGGGCCAGTTAATCATACCGGGACATGATTTCCAGATCTCCGCCAGTGTCAAAAACTATGGCGCTATTGACCGCGAGGACATGATCGCCTCGCTCTTTCTCGACGGCAACCGGGTGGCCCAGGTTGACTTTCGCGTCGACGCGGGCGGCGAGACCGCGATTGACTTCACCCGGGCCGTATCGACCAGCGGCTTTCACTCGGGACGGGTCGAGATATCCGATGACATCTTCGCCGCCGACAATAGCTATCATTTCGCTTTCTCAATCCCACAGCGATTCAATCTGCTGGTTATCGACGGTGATCAAAGCGGCGGGTTGATCGGGCTGGCGCTGGTGCCGTCACAATCGATCAACCAGTACTGGTCGGTCAAGACAGCTACTGCCGACCAACTGTCCGGGGTCGATTTTCTCGATTACGATGTCATCATTCTGACCGGCTCGCCCCGCCTGCCGGATACCTATGTCGGACGGCTCAAAGGGTTTCTGCGTCGCGGCAACGCCTTGATGCTTACCTACGGCCGGACAACCAATGTCGATGACTTCAACCGCAACTGGGCCAATGTAGCCGGTGTGCGGTACGAGGCGCCGATGAGGGATGATTTCACCCGCGCCGGGTATTACACTTTCTCGTCCATCGATATCGACCACCCGGTCTTTTCCGTCTTCAACCTTGAGAGGAACCACCCGCCCGAGGTGAAATTCTACACCCTGCCGCAAGTGGTCACCGATCCGCAATCGCAAACGCTGCTGCGATTCACCGGCGACCGCCCGGCATTGGTCGAAAACGAATATGCCGGGGGCAAGGTGCTGACCTTTACCGGACCTGTCGGCCCGGAATACTCCGACCTGACCGGCCACGCCTTTTTTGTGCCGTTTATCTCTCGTGCGGCCGAATACCTCGCCTCGAATCTATCGTCGTTCGACCTGCGGCTGTTTTGCGGTGACAATATAACCCGCACCGTATCGTTGAAGAATTCGGTCATGGGTTCGCTGGAATTGATGACACCGGACAGTGGCCGCTATGCCCTGACTCCTCTCGAGGAAAAGGGTGCGCTCGTCCTGCGAGTCAAACCATCCGACCAGCCCGGCCTTTACCACATAAATTACGCCGGGCGGGAAATCGACCGCTTCGCATTGAACATTGATCCGGCCGAATGCGATCTGACGGCAGCCGACAAAGACCAGTTTGTCACGGCCATCGGGGCCGACGACCCATTCGGGCTGGAACCCGATGCGGATATGGCTGCCTTTATTGCCGAATCGCGTCACGGCAAGGAACTCTGGCAACTCTTCCTTTGGATCGCGGCCGCACTCATCGCCGCCGAGATCCTCCTGTCACGGGCCGCGAATCATGAGGAAAGCTCATGACCCTGATAGCCGCCGACAGACTGAGCAAACGCTTCAACGAACAGGTTATTCTCGACCGGGTCTCTTTCACTATTGTGGCGGGCGAGCGAATCGGGCTGGTAGGAAGAAACGGCAGCGGCAAAACAACTCTTTTCGAGCTGATCGCCGGGCTGCAGGAGGTTGACAGCGGGACAGTCACTCGTCCCAAAGGCTGCTATGTTGACTATATCGAGCAGGAAAAGTCCGACTACCACGACCTGACCCTGTTTGAGTATGTCGCCTCTGCCCGTGAGGATCTGCTTCAGATTCGGCGCGACATCACGCGGCTCGAGGCGGTCCTCGCCGAGAACCCCGAAGACCGCAACAGCCTCACCCGACTCGGCAGCATTCAGAGCCGGTTTGAGCACGAAGGCGGCTTTACGTTTGAAAACGAGATCAAGACAATTCTGACCGGACTCTCCTTTGGCGAAGAACGGTATCATGACCGGATGATTAACTTCTCCGGCGGCGAAAAAAACCGGGCCGGGTTGGCGCGCGCCCTAGCCGGCAAGGGGAACCTCCTCTTGCTTGACGAACCGACCAACCACCTTGACATCGACTCCACTCTCTGGCTCGAGGACTACCTCAACAAAACGAACAAGAGCTTTCTGGTGGTTTCGCATGACAGGACCTTTCTGGGCAACACGGTCGACAAAGTCTGGGAGATTACGCGCGGCAAGATTGATGTCTATCACGGCACGTTTGAGAAATATCTTTCCGAACGGGCCGAGCGGATTCGGCTGCACGAACATCATTACCGGCACCAGCAGGACGAAATAAAACGGATCGAGGATTTCATCCGCCGCAACATGGCCGGCCAGAAAACAAAGCAGGCTCAGTCGAAGCTAAAATACCTGGCTCGGATCAAACGCCTTCCTCCCCCGCCGACCGAGGGCGCCTCGGTTGCGATCAACCTGTCGTCTTCAGGACGCTCCTATGCTCATGTTCTGGAGGTGGAGAATGTGACCGTCGGCTACGGCCACCGCGAGGTAGCATCGTATATCGACTTCGATATCTATCGTGGCGACCGAGTCGGCCTGATCGGCGCCAACGGCTCCGGCAAATCGACCATCCTCAAGGCGCTCATCGGCGAACTGGCCCCGATCGAGGGCGATATCCAACTCGGCAACAAGGTCAACGTCGCCTACTTCGATCAGGAGCTTTCCAATCTGATGCTGGAACGGACAGTGCTGGAAAATCTCTGGGAGGTCGATCCGATGGCGGAGTCGGGCAGCATTCGCTCATTCCTCGGCCGCTTCGGTTTCACCGGCGACGACTGCTTCAAAATAGTGTCCTCGCTGTCCGGCGGGGAAAAAACCAAGCTGTCGCTGGCACGGCTGTTGTACCACCCGGCCAATTTTCTGATCTTCGACGAGCCGACCAACCACCTCGACCTCGATTCGCGCGAAGCTCTCGAACAGGCGTTAAGAGAGTACGACGGCAGCTATCTGGTGGTCAGCCACGACCGATATTTCCTCGATGCCGTGGTGGACAAGATCCTTCATATCCATGACGGCAGCCTGAAAACATATCTGGGCAACTACTCGTATTTCCGCGAAAAAAGCGTGCTCCCACCGCCGGTAAAGCAGAAGAACTCCGAAAGCACATCAAAGCAATCCTGGCTCGACTTCAAGGAGCGATCAAAACGCCGGTCGCGTCACAAGAAAGAAGTTAGAGCCACAAGAGAGAAAATCGCCCAACTGGAAAAGGAGGTCGAGGCGATGACCGTGCAGCTTGACGGCAATGTCGCCCACTCGGACTGGGAGAAACTGCACGAGATGACCGCCCGCAAGTCAGAGCTTGAGAGTGAGCTTATCGACCTGTACGAAAAACTGGAAGCCCATCGATACCCTGAAGAAGTGCGAACCAAAGCCGAGGCTGAGATTAAGAAGCTTTCGAAGATGCACCCTTACT
>DAOWIC010000354.1 GCA_030641085.1 Calditrichota bacterium | reverse complement strand
CTGGTACGAGTGCCAGGACAATACCTTCTCCGACCCGTCTGGTAATCTGCTTATGGCCGACCTGAGGATCTACAACGTCGAGAACGCCCTGATATGGGACGAGGATGACGATGTCACCTATCCGGAGGCCCTGCGCCCGTACGGTATCGGCGCCGCCGATAGCTGTATCGTTGGTGGCAAACTCGTGCCGATACGCGCCGTGGAATTCTACAACGGCGGTATATGCGTGATTCACCCCGACGACATCGATGATCGCGGCGACATCAACCTGAACAATGTCGCTTACGAAATCGGTGACGCCGTGCTTTATACCAACTACTTCATCTACGGCCTGGGCGTTTTCAAGGTCAACCTGGCCGGTCAGATCGCCGCGTCGGATATCAACGCCGACGGCCTCACGCTCAGCGTGGCCGACTTGATCCTTCTTATCAGAATCGTTGTCGGTGACGCCAGCCCTGTTCCGAAACTGGCGCCGTATGATGAAGCGCTCAACCTGTCAACGACTCAGCACGACAGCCGGTTCAGTATCGGCAGTGAAGCGATCAGTGATATCGGCGCCGCGTTCTTCGTCTATGATATCGACGCCGATCTCGAACTCGGCGAGCCGCGCCTGGCCGATGATGCCGACGGCATGGATTTCATATACAATGTCAGCGACGGTCAGTTGCGGATGCTTATCTACAACATCGGCGAGAGCCGAATCGGTGTTGGCACCAATAACCTGATTGAGATTCCATATACCGGCGAGGGCAAGCTGACCCTGTCGACCGTTGACATCGCGGACTACGAGAGCCGGCCGTACACGATAGTCAACAAGACCGGTGCTCTGCCTGATGGCTTTGAACTGAGCCAGAATTATCCGAACCCGTTCAACCCGGAGACCTCAATTGAGTTGGCCCTGCCGGTGGCCTCGGACTACCGCCTGGCGATCTACAATGTCAACGGTCACCTGGTACGCGCGTTTGATGGTTTCGAGGAGGCCGGTATCGTGTCGGTGGTCTGGGATGGCACCAATTCCACCGGTCAGCAGGTCGCCTCAGGCGTGTACCTCTACCGGCTCGAAGCGGGTACGTTCAGCGCCACGAAGAAGATGGTTCTGCTCAAGTAAAAATATCCCCATCTCTTATCTTTCCTCAGAGATGCCCGGACGTAGCGATACTCCGGGCATTTCTTATTTATGATAATCGGTACCGCGGAGGATGGAGAAAGCCCGGTAAAGCTGCTCCAGCAGGACCAGGCGCACAACCTGGTGGGAAAAGGTGAGCGGTGAAAGGGAGATGGTCTTATCGGCCGCCGCGAGGATATCGTCATCCAGCCCGTACGGACCGCCAATAATGAAATTTATCATGCCCGCTGTCTGCGGCAGCTTTTCCATCCAGCGCGCAAACGTATGGCTGTCCATCGCCCGGCCGGAATCAGTCAAGGCGATGTTGACGCCCTTGTCCATTTGGGTCAGTAATACTGCCGCTTCTTTCTTTTTGATCTCATCGGGTGACAGCGAGGGGGAGAGCTTCAACGACGGGATAATATCGAGTTCAACGCGAGCCCAGCGCGAAAGGAGTTTCAGGTAATGCTGACTGCCTTCGCTTACCCAGCGATCTTTATCCTTGCCGATGGCGATAATCTTAATCTTTACCAAGTCCGGCCACCTCGATAATCAAGCGTCGGCGCCGGGGGCCGTCGAACTCGCAGAAATAGATCCCCTGCCACTGGCCCAGCACCAGCCTGCGGTTTTCGAAAAGGATCTGCTCGGAGAATCCCATCAGCGAGGCTTTCAGGTGGGCGTCGGAGTTCCCCTCGGCATGATGGTAGCCGTCACTTTGGGGAATCTCCTTGTTGAGCTTGTAGATAATATCGCGCCGGACATCCGGGTCGGCATTCTCATTGATCGTAATACCGGCGGTGGTGTGCGGGACAAAGCAGAAAACCATGCCGTGGTCAGGGCCGCAGGCCTCGACCACTTTCTGCACCTGGCGAGTGATGTCGATCATCTCCTCGCGGCGATGTGTCTCGACATTTATCGTTTTCATTACGCAAACAGAGCTTCGGCGAATTGCCTGGAGTCGAACCGCTGCAGATCTTCAATCCCTTCACCCAACCCGATAAAGTCAACCGGCACGCCCAACTCTTCGGCAACGGCGATCATCACGCCGCCCTTGGCGGTGCCATCGAGCTTGGTGACAATGATACCGTCGCAGTCCACCGCCTCGGCAAAAACCTGAACCTGAGAAATCGCGTTCTGGCCGGTGGAGCCGTCGATAATCAGCTTGGTATGTATCGCCGCCCCCGGGACCGCCTTGAGCACAACGCGCTTGATCTTTTTCAACTCTTCCATCAGGTTCGATTTGGTGTGCAGCCGACCGGCCGTGTCGACCAGCAGCAGATCGACCTCGCGGGCCATCGCTGCCTTTGCGGCATCAAAGGCGACCGCCGCCGGATCCGACCCGGACTGCGATTTTACTATATCTACATTGCTGCGTTCGGCCCAGATGGCAACCTGCTCGATAGCCGCCGCACGAAATGTGTCGCAGGCGGCGATCATTACTTTCTGGCCCTCCGACGAAAACCTTGTCGCCAGCTTGCCGATAGTGGTCGTCTTGCCGACACCGTTGACACCGACAATCAGCCAGATCACCGGCTTCGAATCGTTTTCGGCAAACAGGGTAGAGTCTTCCCGGGCAAGGATAGCCGAGATGTCATCCTTTAAAAGCGCTATCAGGTCCTCGCCTTCGGTGAGCTTTTGTTCGCGCGCCTTTTCTTTCAGGCTTTCGATGAGGCGCGTGGTGGCTTTGACGCCGACATCCGCTTCTATCAGGATCTCTTCTATATCATCCAGCAGATCATCGTCGATCTTACGCCGGCGAACCGTCTGGGAAATCTTGCCCAGCAGGTTGTCTTTGGTTCGAACCAGCGATTTTTTCAGTTTCTCGAACGGGTTAAGTTTCATTGGTGCTATTGCTTGGGCTGGTTCTCTTCTTCAGTTACCTGTCCGGCGAGCGGACCTCCCATCCGTTCGACTACCTTCGCGGGCAAATCGGCCGGACTTTCGATAACGGGTGCCTCGGCCGGCGCTTCTTCAACCGTCTCCGACGGCTGAGCATCGGTTTCGTCCTCGGGCACAACAATATCCAGCAGCCCTTCTCCGCTCTCATCCGGCTCGTCGGTGAATCGCACCGCGACCAGTTTCGAAACTCCGAACTGCTCCATGGTGACGCCGTAAAGGTTGTGCGAGGCCTCCATGCTGATCTTGTTGTGCGTGATGATGATAAACTGTGTCTGGGCCGAGAATGTCTCGATGATCTTCAAGAACCGGTGGCAGTTGGCGTCATCGAGCGGCGCGTCGATTTCGTCGAGAATGCAGAACGGTGACGGTTTGACAAGGTAAAGCGAAAACAGCAGTGAGATCGCGGTCAGGGCACGTTCGCCGCCGGACATCATCTGAATCGACAGCAGCTTCTTGCCTCGCGGACGGGCGATGATATCAATATCTGATTCGAGCGGATCGCTCGGATCGATCAGGCGGATATCTGCCTCACCGCCGCTGAAAAGCTCGACAAACAGGTTCCGGAAATTGACCTTCACCTGGTCAAATGTTTCGACGAAGAGCTGTCGCGCAGTCTGGTTTATCTTCGTGATGGTCGCCAGCAGATCGTTCTTGGCGGTAGTAAGATCGCGCAGTTGTTCACCGAGAAATTGCTCCCGCTCGCTGGCGGTCCGGTATTCCTCCAGCGCCAGCAGGTTGACCGCGCCGAACTTTTTCAATGTCTCTTTTTGCTGCTGCAGATGTTCCCGCGCCTGTTCGTCGCCAAGGTTCTCGTCCGGGCTGGCGGTTTCAATCTCGTGGATACTGACCTCGTATTCCTGCTGGATCCTCTCCACGATCGTCGCGATCTCCGACTCGAGCGTATTCAGCCGGATATCGAGCTGGTGCATTTCTTCGTTGATGCTGTCCCTGCTCTGTCGGGCGGTTTTCAGTTTTCCTTCCCGTTCGTTCACCCGCTGGAGAATCTCGTTCTTTGTCGCCCGCAACGAACTTTGCCGTTCGGTGATCTCACGCCGTTGGTTGAAAGAAACCTTCAACTCCTCCTCGAGAACGAGAGCCTTTTCGGACGAGGTCGTGATATCGATCTGCGCGCTCTCTATCTCGCCCTGCTTCGCCACGACTGTATTGTTGATCTCCTGCTTGAGCTCTCTCAAATGGGTTAATTTATTTTCATCCTGGTCGATCCGGCTTCGGCTCTCGACCAGCTTCACCTGCAGTCGCGACATGTGCTCGAGCGCCGTAGTGGCGGCGGCCTCATAGTCGCTGAGCCGTGCATCGGATTGACTGATCGTGTCGACCAGCGTCTGCCGCTGGCTGGTTAATTGACTGAAATCGAGGCCCAGCGTGTACTGGTGAGAGCGGATAGCCTCCAGTTTTTCGGCGTAAGCCTTCTTCTCGTTTTCGAGGCGGCTGATCTCGGTCCCGGCGGTGCGGTTCTGATACTCCACTTCGTTGAGCGCCTGTCTTGCCTCGCTGACCTGTTCGGAAAGAGTGTCGATCTTCTCGGCCAGGTTGCCCAAACGCGCGCGCGCGTCGGCGATCTCGGCCGTGACCCGGCCTTTTGATTCCTGCACCGCCGACAACTGCCCTTTCAACTGCTCGATCATCCGTTCCTGCTCGGTGACTTTCTCTTTGCGACGGAAGAGCGGCATCTTGTCATCGGAACCGCCGGCGATAACGTTCTTGCTGTACACCTCACCGTTGGTGGATACCGCCTTGAAGCCGTACGGCAGTCGTTCGAGCAGGTCGTCCGGGCGGCTGCCGGCTTTGAATACAGCCGTGCGGGAGAGAACCGCCCGCATCAGCGGCTGCAGCTTTTCATCGGTCGCGACCAGATTGTCCAGCCAGCCGACAAATTCCGGCATAGTCAGTTCAGGGCGTTTCACAACCGGGTTGATCGTGCCCGAATCGGGAACGAGGATACCGATCTTGCCTTTGCTTTCGGCCCGGAGATAGCTGATTATCGCTTCGGCTGTGGCACGATCATGACAGATCAGAAAGCGGGCCATATCGCCCAAAGCCGCCTCGACCGCTACTTCAAGCCCCTCGACCGGCACAAACTTCTCGGCCACCGTACCAGCGATCTCGGGCCACCGTTCGCGTACCTCCATGGCCGCCTTGACCCCGGACTCATAACCTTCGTAGTGGAGGATCATGTCCTCCAGGAGGTTCTTCCGCGCCTGACAGGCCTCGACCGAGGCATTCAGGTCGGCCCCCTGCAGATTCAGATCTTCGCCTTTTTCGACCAGCTCTTCCATCTGGCGGGTAAGCTCTATCTGCAGATGGCCGACCTGAATGCCT
>DAOWIC010000191.1 GCA_030641085.1 Calditrichota bacterium | reverse complement strand
GTCTGCCCCTATTGTTGTGTCGGTCCCTTGCTCCCGGGCACAATTCTTAGCCCAAAACGGTTCTATTCATAACGGATATCAACCAACCGACTGGCGGGTAACATGACAGACAGATACAAGCAAAGAGCGGCGCTGGTGATCATCACGATCGCGCTGGTAATAGCGTTTGCATTTATGACAAACCGGCAGGAGACGACTCAGGCGCAGGAGAGCAAGATGAGACATAACAAACTCACTCCGGAAGAGACCCGGGTTATCATCGACAAGGGGACCGAACCGCCGTTCACCGGCGAATACAACAGTCATACGGCGGCGGGGACATATATCTGCAGGCAATGCGACGCTCCCCTTTATCGTTCCGATGACAAGTTCGACTCCGGCTGCGGCTGGCCAAGTTTCGACGACGAGATCCCCGGCGCGGTGAAACGGACCCGTGATGCGGACGGTCGCCGGACCGAAATCACCTGCGCCAACTGCGGCGGCCATCTCGGGCATGTTTTCGAGGGCGAGATGCTCACCGACAAGAATATCCGGCATTGTGTCAACTCGATCTCGCTCGGGTTTGTGCCGGTCGGTCAGGAGGCCAAAACCGAGACCGCATATTTTGCGGGCGGTTGTTTCTGGGGGACCGAACTCCTGCTTCAGGAACTCGGCGGTGTGACCTCCACCCGGGTCGGTTATATGGGCGGGACCACGGAGAACCCAACCTATCGCGAGGTCTGCGACGGCCGGACCGGTCATGCCGAGGCGGTTGAGATTATTTTCGACCCGGCCAAAACCAGCTACGAAAAACTGGCCCGCTTCTTTTTCGAAATCCACGACCCGACCCAGGTCGACCGACAGGGCCCGGATATCGGCGACCAGTATCGCTCAGCGGTTTTCTTCACCAGCGAACAGCAGAGAGAAACGACTGAGAGGTTAATCGGGATTCTCAAGGAGAAGGGTTACAATGTCGCAACCAAAGTAGCCCCCGCTGGACAGTTCTGGCCCGCGGAGGATTATCACCAGGATTATTATCAAGACAACGGTAAAACGCCCTACTGTCACTTTTACCGGGAGCGATTTTGATTGACCGTCCGGATTCGGCGGCCGGTCGCGGAAAGATGATGATGGCGGAAAACAAGACAAAGCAGAATGATCAAAGTGTCGAAGAGTTTCTGAGTCAGATTGCCGACGATAAACGACGCGAAGACAGTATGACGGTTCTCACGCTTATGAAACAGGTAACAAAAGAAGAACCGCGGATGTGGGGTAACAGCATTGTCGGATTCGGCCTTTATCATTACAGATATGCCAGCGGACGCGAGGGCAACTGGTTTTTGACCGGCTTCTCGCCTCGCAAGCAGAATCTTACGCTCTATATCATGGCCGGGTTTGACCATTACGCCAACCTTCTCAAGCGGCTCGGAAAGTTCAAAACCGGCAAATCCTGCCTGTATATCAACAGAATCGATGATATAAACGTCTCGGTGCTGAGGGAACTGATCAAGAAATCGGTTGAGTTTATGGTCAGGGTCAGGCAATAATCGGCTTCCGCTGTCGAATATTCCGGCGGAACTTCAGTATCATATTCAGAGATTGGAGGTAAATCATGAATACAGTCATGCTCTTAGTCGCTCTTTGTGTCGTCTGTGGCTTCTGGAATATTGTTACCAGCCTGATGATTTACAGCAACTTGCAGAAGCGCGGACGCCCGGTAAGCTTTATCTGGCTGCGGGTTCTGGCCCCCAAATACGCTTCCGAGTATAAAGACATTACGCGGACCGAAACCGGCAAAATCGGGCCACTGTTCTACCACTGGATTATCTCAATCAATCTGGCTCTGGTGTTTGCGATAATCGCAACCATCGCCGGACTGTAATCGACAGGCTGGGCTGGTCGCATCACCATTCATATGTAACACAAAGACTTATGCCGCGACATCGGCGGTATACGACGCCAACGCCAACCGGTCGAACCAACCCGGATCGACGCACGATCTTGCACCACCCTGCCTCATTACGATAATGAAATAAAAAGTTAGCCAACCGAACGTCTTCCTTCGTCTCCATTAATGCTGGTGGTTGATCATTTTAATCTTGAAATTTGACGGTCCAAAGACAAAAATGATTGAAACATAAACCGTTTATATTACGAATTTGTAATAGACTATCACAACCAACATGCGGGATAGAAATATGACCAGGCTGACACTATGGCTGACAGCATTCGGGACGCTTGTGACAATCATCGCCGCCTGTGATGATTACACTCACAAATCGGTTGTTAATACGCCGCCAATCAACTTCATCAACCTGACCATGCAAAACTCATGGGGTGGGGAAGGGTATGACTGGGGCGTATCAATGACTGTCACCGACGATAACGAGTATATCATTGCCGGATCGACAACCTCGAAGGGTTACGGTGAGAACACGGCCTACCTGGCTATGACCGACTCGAAAGGCATCCTGAAATGGTACCAGTGGTACGGCGGCTTCTCCGATGACCGGGCCGAAGCCGTAGCTCTATCGCCCGACTCGGGTATCATAATGGCCGGTGTCTCCAAATCATTTCTACTAAGAACCGGTCACAAAATCGATCCCAACTCCGGCATCCCGATGGACGATTATAATGTTTACCTTATTAAGACAAATCTGGAGGGAGTGGCGCTCTGGGAAAAACCGTATGGTGATTCGCTCTGCGTCGAATGGGGAACGTCGATCTCAGTATTTGCCGATGGATACATGATCGCCGGGTATCAGGCCGCAAACCAGTTTGATGATGATTTCTTTTTTCTGAAGACGGATCTGGACGGTGACCTGGCGTGGCAGAAGTCATATGGAACGGCCGATCGGGAGCGCGCCTTATCCATCGACAAAACATCTGACGGTGGATTTATCCTGGGGGGGTACCGGGAAAAGGCCACCTCGACGGAAAGGGACGCCTTCCTGATCAAGATAAACGCCGACGGCGATGTGCTCTGGGAAAATACTCAGGGCACTGAGGAATTTAACGAGACTGTTTATTCGATCATGGAAGCCGCCAATGGCGATATCCTCGGTGTTGGTGTCGCTCGACCCCATGTGGCAGCGTCGGAAGAGGATCTGGTATATGTCATTAGGATGAGCGCCGCCGGTGAACTGCTTTGGGAAAACAGGTATCACCAGTCCGGTATTAATGAAGGCCGATGTATTGTTGAGGATCCCGAAGGCGACTTGATGATTTGCGGCCAGCATTTTTCCGACAACGCGATCCATATCTCCAAACTTGACGCCGAGGGTAATTTCCAATGGAGCGACAGCAGCCATGTTAATGGTTATGGCATGTCGATGCTGCCGGAAGCGCCCGGTTATGTCATTTCCGGCTCGACGACCTATCCGAACCATTCTGAATTAAATGATGTGTTGATATTGAAAGTCGTGGAAGACCTGACCAATCTGGAATGATCTTTCGCGGGCAACATTGTCCGGCAAACTGCGATCCGCCGGTTGGAGAAGCAAAGATGAAAACGACATCTGCAATTGCCAGTACCTGGCTCATCCCGGGGCTTGTTATCATCTGCCTGATCGCAGGCGTGGCGTCTGTTAATTCCGAGTCGGCTCCAAGAAACAAGATCGTCGGCCGAGTGACCGATGTCGATAGCGAGGAGGCGCTCCCCGGAGCCAATGTGGCAATTCTGGATACTTACGGCGGCACTGTCACCGATAATCAAGGTGCTTTTGCTCTTAAGAACCTCAAGGACGGCGCGTACCGGCTTCAGGTAAGTCATGTCGGATACGAAAACAAGATCGTCGACAGTCTCCGACTGAGTGGCGGCCAGACGCTGGAACTGAATATCGAACTCAAGAAGGAGCCGGTCTCAATCAAGGGCGTTATCGTCACGCCGGGCCAGTATTCCATCATGGGCGGAGAGCCAACCCCCAAGCAGATTCTCTCGCGAGAGATCATCGAATCCCGTCCCCAGCTAAGCGAGGATCTGTTTCGTGCTGTCCAGCGGCTGCCCGGCATTGCCTACAACGATTTCTCGGCCAAGTTCAATATTCGCGGCGGCGAACAGGATGAAGTGCTGATCAATCTCGACGGCATGGAGATATACGAACCGTTCCACCTGAAAGATGTCGACGGCGGTGTCATCAGCATTACCGATGTCGCCGCAGTCGCCGGGGTCGACCTGATGGCGGGCGGTTACCCGGCCAACTACGGCGACCGGATGAGCGGTGTTTTCAATATCACTTCGAAAACCCCGTCTTCTGACTACAACCGGGTTTCGGTCGGCCTGAGCTTGATGAATGCCCGTTTTCTCTCCGAGGGCACGTTTGCCGACAAGCGAGGTTCGTGGCTGGTATCGGGGCGGCGGGGTTATCTCGATCTGGTGCTGGGGCTGGTCGGGCAGGATGACGAAGTGCGACCCAAGTATTATGACGTGTTCACCAAGCTGCGGTACAAGTTGAGCAGCTCGCAGACGCTTACGGCCAGCTTCTTAAGGGCTGACGATGATCTGAGGTACCTGGGCGAACAGACCGATGATGAAAACAATCAAGGCGACACCCTGCTTTCGTCCTACGGCAATACCTATTTCTGGCTGACGCTCGACTCCTACCTGTCTTCAAAGATCGCCGGTAAGACGATCACATCGATCGGAGCCGTCAACCAGGAAAGGTCGGGGCAGGTTTTCAATGCCGCCGGCCAGATACCTGAGATGCGTGTCAACGACCAGCGTGATCTCAGTCAACTCGGCGTGAAGTCGGATTGGGATTTCGAGGCCACCAAAAACATACTCCTCAGAACCGGCTTCGATTATAAGCGTCTCTCGGCCGATTACGATTACAGGGGCTATTCCTACGAGTATTATCCCGGTTGGGATCCGCCCTATACTGTAGATTCCAACGTAGTTGGTCTGCACCCATCCGGTGATAAAGTCAGCGGCTATATCTCCAATCGCATACGCTACACGAGTTTTCTGACCAGCGAGCTTGGGGTCAGGTATGACTATACATCGTATGCCGATGATGACCATTTCTCACCCCGCGCAAACCTGGCTATCACTCTTTCGCCGAAAACATCGATAAAACTGGGCTGGGGGCATTTTTATCAGGTTCAGCGCCTCGACGAGATCAATGTTCAGGACCGAGAGACCGATTTCTACAATGCCGAGATGGCCGAACATTACGTGGCCGGATTCGAGCACACGTTTAGAAGCGGCGAGAATCTCAGGCTGAATGTCTTCTACAAAGAGTACTCCGATCTCCGTCCGACCTACCGGAACACCTTCGGCGAACTGCTCACTTTCCCCGAGCTTGAGGAAGACCGGGTGCGGGTGAACTTCAGCGGCAAAACATCACGGGGCGTCGAGGTGTGTGTCAAGAAAGATATCGGCGAAAATGTGAGCTGGTGGCTGAGTTACTCCGTGGCCGAGGTCACCGACGATATCGCCTCGCTTTATTTCTACAATGAAGATGTGCTAGTAAACTACGACAAGGAATTTCCCTTCCCGTATGATCAACTGCACACGCTCTATCTCGACCTGAATTACCGCTTTAAGCTCAACTGGCAATTGAATATCGCCTGGCAGTTGCACACCGGCTGGCCGTACACGGAGGTTTTCATCAACAGCTACTCGACCGGCGGCGCCCCGACCTATTTCCTTGAATCCGAGGAACCCTGGCGGGGACGGCATGAGCATTTTAGGCGCCTCGACCTGCGCCTGAACCGGAAGTTCTCCACCTCCCGCGGAACGATCACGGCTTTTGTGGAAGTGATTAATGTTCTGAACGACGAGAATGTCCGCAACTACGAATGGGTGCTGGTCAACAACGACAATGTCCTCACGATCGAGCAGGACAAGGAGAATTGGTTCGGGATCATGCCGTCGTTCGGAATCACTTACGACTTCAAGTTTTGATACACGCACCGTCAGTTCAGCGGCCTTCAGTATGATACAGTCATACCGCCGAATATACCTGTGAACCGAGTTGTCAGACTCGGACTGTCATACCCTTCCGGCTGATCGAGCCGGTAAACATGGTCATAGACCACTTCCACCGCGATACCAAAGCGGGATTTCACATAGAGATCGGCACCGAGGATAATTCTCCATCCGAACCTGACAAAAGTGTCTTCAAGCCCGCCGAATTCCTCTTCGTCGCCGAAAGCGTCCTCCGCCGTAATTGTACTGGTAGTGTAAAAAACATACAACCCGGGGCCGATTGCCGCTCGCGGCCGGAAAAAAGCCCGGCCGGATTTAGAGCCAAGCTGCGCTCCGACGTGAAAACTGATCGCCTGCTCGGTAATTTTCTGATCAGCCGTCGGCTCATAACCGGGCTCATCGAATTCCACCGTCGACCAATCGGAACCGAACCAGATGTAGTTCAGATCGCCCCAGAAACCGATTGCCCGTACC
>DAOWIC010000140.1 GCA_030641085.1 Calditrichota bacterium | reverse complement strand
GTCAGTACTAAAGGAACGCAGAGGCGAGCATGCCCAGAAAACTCACGAAACCCAGCACAAACGACACGATTGCGACGTTGAAGTTGAGAGTCCACATCAATTCAGAGTGCTTCAGGTTGTAGCTTGACTCCAAAACCGACATATTAAACTGAAACTGGTCAATTCGATTCAACAAAAGATTACTAACGTGCTGAAAGACTAAGGTCTCATCAACATCAAGTGGATATCTCAGGATCGGATTGATTGCGAAACTCCTCGCGAACGCATTGTGAGATACCCATTTGGCCTGATACGCCGCGACCTTATACCCTATAGAAAGGAGTCTCTTTTCGCGGGTATACCAGTAGATCGAGTATCGCGGAAATCGAAGCACTGATTCATTTACTTCATTCCACTCATCCATTAAGTCGTTGTACTTATCGAGTATCGACTTCAACTCGGGGTTGGACTCCCAGTCTACATACAGCTTCATTCAGCGTGCCCTCCTATTCTATAGGCCTCTTTAGATTTTCTACTTATGCACCGTGCGGAGGAATTCCTCGACCTCCGGCACGCCGCCCTGGAAAATGAGATAGCCGTTGTACGGTTCGCGTTCGGTGATCTCGCCGCAGATCGGCGTCAGCATCAAATCCTTCACCTTCTCGAGGTCGTTCGTCTGCCCAAGCGCCCAGCTAAGTTTGATATAGGCCACCTCGGGCAGCATGTTCTCCAGCGGAATGATCCCCTTGGCCATCAGGTCGCGGCCGGTGTCATAGACGAACATGTGGACATAACCCCAGAGCGTCTGCACGGTCATGTAGATCGCCACGCCTTTGGCGGTCGCCCGTTCGATAGCCGGATAGACCGGCTTGTTGACATGACCCAGACCGGTGCCGGCGATGACTATCCCTTTGTAGCCGTTGTCGACGAGAGCGTCGATAATGTCCGGCTGCATATTCGGGTAATAGTAGAGCAGGGAGACTTTTTCCTCGAAGTAAGGCAGGATCTTAACATTGCGATCCTTACGCCGGTGATTGTAGTCGTTGGTCAACGGGGTGATCTTCTTGCGGTCGATCATCGCTATCGGGATATCGCCCACGGTGCGGAAGGTTGAGCGGTATGATGAATGCATCTTGCGCACGCGCGTGGCGCGGTGGAGCAGGCCGTATTCGTCGGAGGTCGGGCCGAACATGCAGACAATCACCTCGGCGATATCCGACTCGGCGGCTGCCTTGGTAGCGTGGATCAGGTTCAGGGCGGCATCGGATGACGGACGGTCGGAGGAGCGTTGCGAGCCGACCATGACAATCGGTATCGGCGCATCCTGAACCATGAAGGCCAGCGCCGCGGCGGTGTGGTGCATGGTGTCGGTGCCGTGGCCGATGAAGATACCGTCGATGCCCTTCTCGATCTCTTTGCCGATACAGACCGCGAGCTTTTTGTATTGCTCGGGACCCATGTTTTCACTGAAGACCGCGAACAGTTTTTCGGTGGTCAGGTTGCAGATGTCGGCCAGTTCCGGCACGGCGCCGTAGAGTTCGCCCGGCGAGAAAGCCGGAATAACCGCGCCGGTGCGATAGTCAAGGCGCGACGCGATTGTGCCGCCGGTACCGAACAGCTTGACATTCGGCATACCCGGCGTCATCGGGAATTCTTTTTCGGGGATTTTGTAATGGGCTTCCTTGAAACCTTCCTCGGTCATGTCGAGGATCGTATCGACCGCGATACCGACATTGTATCCGGTGGCGAGTTTGAGCACAATATGCCGGTCGTCGTCGTTCTCGCTGCGAGGCAGGACAATGCCTTTAAAATCGCCGCGGCTGGTTTTGATCGCGGCCTGGCTCCAGACACGAATCTGGAACTCCTTGAGTTTGCCCAGCGCCTTCCCCTTGTAACCTTTGAACATATCAGCCATTTTTGGTTTCCTCATCAACGATATTACGCAGGTCGGCCAGCCGGATATTCCCCAGAGCATGCTTTCTGATCTGGCCCATGATCCAGTGCGATTCCGCCGACGGACAGGTAGAGGTGTTTATCTGCCTGAACTTGGTCTTAAGCGGCGCGATCAACGCCCGAAGCTGGTCGTTTCCGTTTCGCTCGTAGCCGATTGTCACCAGCACCGAATCGAACAGG
>DAOWIC010000044.1 GCA_030641085.1 Calditrichota bacterium | reverse complement strand
TAGCGATCGTTTCGTTCCTGACGATTTCTCGACGAGTTGGCGGCCTTGAAGTAAATGCCGCCGGCACGCATCCAGGCCTGAGCATGAGTCGAGTCTTTGGTCAGGACTATGTGGAGTTTCTCGATCGCACAGGTATAGTCTTTCATCTCCAGACAGGCTTCAGCCCAGTGGAAATAAACTTCCAGCCCGGCGGTATCAACCTCGAGAGCTTTTTCGTATTCGGTGATGGCCAGGGACGGGATCCCCTCGTAAAAGTTGGCGTCGCCGAGGTGGATATGATAATTGGCGTTCTGCGGGTCGCCGACCAGGGCCTGGCGAAAGAGTCTATCTGCCTCGCCCCAGTTTTCACGAGCGAGCATTACCTGCCCCAGACCGTCTTCAAAACGATGCTTCTCTTTTTTGTCTTTCTTGATCCCCTCCTGCATCGTTTTTTCGGCATTTTCCAGATCGCCGACTTTAAGATAGGCCAGGCCAAGCTGATAGAGGGAATTATAGTGCTTTTTCTTCTTGCTCAGTGCCATCTCAAAATGTTCTATCGCCGCCTGCCACTTCTGCCGCTTGAAGCTTATCATCCCAAGGGTGTAGTAGTTCAGATAATACGATTTGTCCAACTCGATCTCTTGATTGAGCAGGTCGATTGCGAGCGCCGTATCACCCTTCTGAAGGGCACTCTCGATCACCGGTTTCTGATCCTGAGCTGTAACGGGTGAAAACAGTGCGGCCGCCAGAAAAGCGACTAACAGGAAGGCTGCTACTGGGGTACGGTTACGTTTAGTCAAATCATAATTCCTTATCATTACACCAAATAAGACACCAAAAATATGGTTTTATTCGGGAAAGTCAAGTGAAAATAAACGCGCCAAAAGCGCTCTTAACGTCCCCATTGCTTGCGCAAAAAGCCACTGGCACACTTCAGTTGAACGGCCATCAAAGCCACCGTTGCAGACCAGATCATGACTCGCGTAGTCATTGTTACAATAGACGAGCAAATGTCACAAACGTAGAATCCCGCGATCAATATCATGACGGCCGACGCCACATTCAGCGCCATGGTGATTCGTTCCATAATGACCGTCCTTTCCATTATACAGTTCAACCCAACCATTCTTCCCCAGAATATTACCACACAGGTACTTACTGACAACATGCATGCCGAATGTTACATGGCGAGCAAACGAATCACCTATGTATTTGGGAGACAGCGACATAAAAGCCATCTGAGCCGCAACCGAAACTGGCGTCACAGTTTAGTCGCAGAATATGCGACCACGTCCAGAACGGCCAGACGATACAAGTCGGCGTATGTCGTTGTTGTGAATGTACTTAGTAGTTATTCCCGCACGAACGGCGAATCCAGCCATAAGTAGCTGATTCGTATGAAATCACTATCGTCAAACTCGACCATAATCTCACCGTAGAACGGCTGGATTTTTCCCTCGAAGTCTAGTGCCGGGTAGAATCCCCAGCCCTCGACCATCTCCCGCACAAAACTGTATAAGGGCTCTCTGACGATGGTGCTGTGACGGATGCCGACCTGCCCAAGGGTATCAATTGCCAGCCCGAGACACATTTTGCCCCTAAACCAGATCCTTTGATTCCCCGATGGAACCTTGAATGCATTGATTCGTTTGGGTATCGCTTTAGCTAAGAGCCCCGCTTTGGTCGGCAGCAAACGCACTCGCTGCCGGTCAATCAGCGACAGCTCAGTCTCCGGCGTGGCCAGCCAACGCCGACTCGGGTAGCTGATATAGGGAAAGAAGGAGATCATCAGGTAAGCATCAGTTGCTATCGGCTGCTGCTTCACTGTAGCCGGTTTAAAATCAGCGTAGAGAAGGGCCGAGCGCAACTGGTGGGCGAATTTCGGTTCGGCGATCAGTTCGTCCTCGAAGTCGAACAGACGGCCGGTGGAGTCCAGCCGAACCTTGAACAGCATGTACGGATAGCGCCCGAGAGAATCGCCGCGCGTGATAGTGCTGAAGTAGGATGGGAAGTACTCCAACCGGGGTGGCTCAATGTCGTTAAGGGCCATACCCTGCTGGTACAGGTCGAGATCACCTACCGTGTAATTGGCGTCAACGGGAAAGAGAAAGACCGGCCTTTTGACCTTCGGTGTGATCCGAAGCAGGACCGGCAGCCGCGATGGGACCGCTACGCTGTCAAATAGAGCCGGATGGAATGTGCGCGCAGTTACATAGGGCTGCACATACCGCGCAAAGGCAGAATCGGCCTCATCCTCGAGCTGCATGCCGCTGACTGCACCATTTTCGTCGATATCGAGCAGCAACAGGAGCGTGCGACGGTGATCGAATTGCACCATCTCAGTCTCGGGCGCAAAGTATGGCGTGTCCACCGGGCACGGCAGCGAAAAACCGTAAAGCGCAGGCCGTTCGACTGCGCCGACGGAGGTTGCCATGATCAACAGGATGGCAGCAAGCAGGAAAATTCGTCCCATATTTCTCTTACCGATGATTGGTGATGACGGATTCATTTGCTCGTTATATATAACCTCATCGGGACAAACAAAACAAAAAATTTTCTCGCTGGCGATGGAGTGGATCTCTTATTACCTTGAACGCGAGAGATTTTCCCCTGACACATTCCTGTGCGGAGGGCCGAACGCCAATGGCGCTGGGACAGCAGCTAATCAAGAACGTCTTTTCCTCGTGGGCCGGTTATCTTATTCGGATAATCATCACGTTCTTTTTCGTGCCCTATATCACTGCGGCGTACGGCGACGCTCGTTACGGCGTCTGGGTGATCATATTCCAAACGATCAATTATTTTTCGCTGCTTGATGTCGGCATGTCGTCGGCGCTCATGAGATACATCTCGCGCTTTCTAAGTCGGCGCGACTACCCGGCCATCAATCGGGTTCTGGGCACCTCGAACCTGCTGTACTTTGCCGTCGGCACGGTTGCCTTTGGCGGCATCTATCTGTTCGCGCTCTTCCTTTTCGACTATTTCAAAATCGGCGATCCGGCGCTGGTCGAAGAAGGCCGCAGCGCTTTGATGCTGCTGGCTGTTTACTCCGCCTTCAGCTTCTACCTGCTCCCAAGCGGCAACAGTCTGTCCGCGTTTCAGCGACATGATATCGTTCGCTTTCTGGCGGTCGTGGAAGAAGTCGTGAGGGTACTGATAATGGTCTGGCTGATCAAGAGCGGTTACGGCCTGGTGTCGCTGGTACTGGTTATCCTGGCGATGAGCATTCTCAAGCATCTGGCAGGGAATCTCTGGCTGAGGAAACTGCACCGGGAGGTGCGCTTCTCGCCGAAGCTGGCCGAGCGCGACACGGCCGCAATGCTGCTGAAGTACTCTCGGGTTTCGTTTGGCATAACGGTCGGCTGGCTGGTTATCTTCAATACCGACACCTTCCTGCTCGGCATGCTGACATCATCGGCGGCGGCCGGCATATTCAACCCGGCCGCGCAGTTGATGCTCTACCTGCGCAACGTGGTCGGCGGCATCGGCACGCCTTTGGTGCCGGTCATTTCGCACCTTGAATCGGAAGATCGCTGGGACCACATTCGGGAGATTTATCTCAAGGGGCTGAAGTACGTTTCGTTCGCCTCCTTCTTCCTTACCACCGGCGTTCTGCTTTATGCACGGCCGTTTGTCGATCTCTGGCTGGCGCCGGAATTCGCCGAGTCGGCCACGGCAATGATGATTCTCTCGGTCGGCACCGCTATCTTTCTGCCGCAGATTATCGGCAACTCGGTGCTGTTCGGAGTCGAAAAGCATCGCTACATCCTTCAGGTACTCATCTTTGAGGTGGCGGCGAAGATCATCCTGGCGGTTGCGCTGGTGCCGCGCTACGGCATTATCGGCATGGCGATAGCCAACGCCGCGCCTCAGGTCATTTTTTACCTGACTCTCTACCCCGCCTACATGGCGCGTGTGTTAGGTCTGCAATACGGACTTATCCTATGGACCGGGCTTAAGGCCGGTCTGCCGGCTGCGGCGGTTACGCTTGCAAGCGGCTGGCTGATGCTCGAATTAGTCCCTCCCGGTGACTGGAGCTTGTTCGCGTGCAACCTGCTGATAGTAACGGCGGTTGTCGCGATACCCGGATTCATGATAATCGAGCCGGATGACCGGGCGCGCGTGAGAGAGCGGTTCGGCCGGGGCAAATAAGAAGGACCGCCGTCAATGCTCGCAGCGAGCCGGACAGCAGCCCCTCTATTTATCCAATAAACTTAGTAGTTCTCGTGTAACTCCGTCATAGCGGTAACGATCTTGTCAACCGTCGGCAGACAGGCGTTATCACCGTCAACACCATAGGCAACACGCGAGTCAATCGCAGTCACTAACTTCACCGGCGCTTCGAGGTGATAAAGCGCGTTACCGCCTGTGATCACCGATGAGATGGTCGCGGCCGCTCCGCCCGCAAAGCGTTCCTCGGTGACAACCATCACCTTGCCGCAGTCTCTGGCGGTCTGGATAATCGCCTCGGTATCCATCGGTTTGAGTGTGCGCAAATCGATGATTCGAACATGGATGCCCTTTTCCTTGACGATTTCCGCGGCCCGCCGGCACATCTGCAAAGTGGCGCCGTAGGTTATCACGCCGATGTCGCTGAAATCCTCGTTGTAGGTTCTGGCCACACCGAATGGAATCAGCTCGTCGATATCGGGCACCGGCGTTTCAATCGGCACTCCTTCCCAGTCGCGTCGGTTGTAGAGCGCGACCGACTCGCAGAAGAGCACCGGATCATCGCAGGCCCAGGCGGTTTTGAGAAGACCCGCCGCGTCGTAGGCGTTCGACGGCACGGCAATCAACAAGCCGGGGATGTTCATCCATGTTCCCAAGTTGCCTTCCGAGTGCCAGAAGGCACCCGCGCCCTGCTTGTAACCGCCGTAGGTGGTGCGAATCGTCATCGGCATTTTGAACAACCCGCCCGAGCGCTGATAAGTAGTGCAGACACGGTCTTTCAGCACCTGGTAGGCGGGCGACATGTAATCGAGAAACTGGATCTCCGGAATCGGGCGCCGTCCCTGGTATACATGACCCGCGGCCCGGCCCAGGATACCGGCTTCATCGAGCGGCGTATTGAACGACCGCTTGTTGGAGAACTCGCGCTGGAGATTTTTCGAAACCAGGAAGACGCCCCCCTTGCCCTTCATCTTCGCCTGCTTTTCAATATCCTCGATCATATGACCGGAGAAGTCGGCGACATCTTCGCCAAACAGCAATACATCCTCGGTCATCAGGAACAGGTCAAAGAGGGTATAGTTGATGGCGAAACGCATCGTCATCGGACCGACGTTCTCGGGAAGCTCCGGTGCGCTGTAGTAGCCCTTTTCGTGGAACTCCTTGAATTTGTCGGCCCGGTCGAACTCGCAGGCATCGCGATACTTCTTCCAGGTCTTTTTCGCCTCTTCAAAGTCGTAGGTATAAACAAGGCTTTCAATCAACTCGGTAGTTTTCGGCTCGAAGGTCGATACCGCCCACTGGGACTCTTTGGAAGTGGCTTCGTCCAGTTCATCCCAAACCGCATTGATCTCTTCCGGGGTGACAATACCGTCCTCGATGAGGACATTACAGGTCTTGAGAATGCAGTCGTTGTAAGTATGCCAGTCCACCTCGACCGGATCCATGTAGAAGGACTGGTCATCGGAACCGGAGTGCGATCCCTCACGGGTAACGCGGACATTCATCAGCACTGCGCCCTGCCCGGAACGACAGTATTCGACCGATTCGGCCACTTTGGCGAGTGAGTCCTTGATATCGGTCCCGTCGACCTGCATGATCTTCAGTCCGAAACGCTGAAAGCCCTCAAACGGCGTGGTCGGATCGCCTTCGGGAAACTGTTCCTCGACCGATACCGAGATCGCCCAGCCGCAGTTGTAGATGGCCGTAATCAGGGGCGATTTGTAGAACGCAGAATAAAAAACGGAGCGGGCGAACTCCGACTCCGAGGTTGAACCCTCGCCGATACTGCAAACTGTTATCGCATCCGAAGGATAACATCCGCCCGGATGAAGTGACTGCTGCG
>DAOWIC010000153.1 GCA_030641085.1 Calditrichota bacterium | reverse complement strand
GGCGCGACCGATGAGGCGCTGGCGGCGCTGGACAAGGCGGTTGGCCTGAATCCAAAACTGGCGGTGGCGGCCGGCAGCGACGGCGACCTCAAGCCGTTGCGCGGCGATCCCCGCTTTGAGAAGATTGTCAATTCGGCCACAGAATAGCAACAAAGTTGGAGAGCCTGTCGATGAGCCCGTTTTCAGTCGATCACAAGGATTTCGATAATCGAATCCGGTTACAGACATACTTCTATTTTGTCGAGAAAGGTACCGCGCCGACCTCGCGGCAGTTAGCCGACACCCTTTTCAGCACTCCGGCAGGAATCAAGGATTCATTCCAGCGCCTGGCCAACGCGCATATCTTTGTGCTCAAGCCGGAAAGCGGCGAGATCTGGATGGCGATGCCGTTCTCGGCGATTAAGACCCAGCACCGGGTAAGTGTCGGGGGCCGGAAATACTACGCCAACTGCGCCTGGGATTCGTTGGGGATACCGTCGCTGCGTTGCCCGCACGCTCCGGGCGGGTCGGATGCATTAATCCGCTCGCGCTGCGAGGATTGCGGTGAGCCGATCGAGCTTGAGGTCAAGAACGGGCAGGTGCACGGTTCGGGCGAGGTGATTCATTTCGCGGTGCCCGCGGCAAAGTGGTGGGATGATATCGGCTTCACCTGAGCGACCATGCTATTCTTCCGGTCGGAAGAACATGTCAATAACTGGTGCCGCAAAAAGAAGATCGACAAGGGCGCGGTCTTTTCGCTCGAGCAGGGCTGGCAACTGGCGCAGCAGTGGTATCATGACCGTCTCGATCTGCGCTGGCGGCGCAAGACTACCGACGAGGCCCAGCAACTGTTCGAGACTATCGGCCTGACCGGCGATTTCTGGAAACTCGCGGCTCAGTCGGTCTCAGAATAAAAATTGACCGCCTTCAACATCGCGCACTATATTTCATCCCCATAAGGAGATTGCGCTCATGAAAAGTATTCTGATCAGTTTTATCATTTCATTCTTGCTGACGCTGGTGGTCAATGTAATTGTCATATTCGTGTACAATTTGGTCGCTCATGGGGCGGGACGGTTCGACTGGGGCACGGCGATCCCGCTGGCGATAGTATTCGGTTTTGTGCTGCCGCTGACCGACGGCTGGCGCACGCGCCGCCGCTAACCGGGCAACACAAACGCGGGAAAGAGGGGAAATCCTGGTGAAAGCACACAGGTTTGATCACAATCGGCAGTGGATTGCGCCGCTGCTGGTTTTTGTCGTGTCGTTTATCGTCTACTGGCTCACAGCTTATCGCACGATCACTTGGTGGAACAACGCCGAGCTATCACTGGCCGCTATTTTGCTCGGCGTGTCGCACCCGCCCGGCTCGCTGCTGGCTATTCTGACCGGATGGGTGGTGACGAAGCTGCCGCTGGGCATCTCCGACATATTTGCGCTGAACCTGTACACCGGATTTATGGCCTCACTGACAGCCGCGATTGTGTCGTACGTTGCGCTGAAAATCGCCGCGACGCAGGAGTCAGGCGACAGGGACGAAATTATCCGTGTCTGTTTCGCCATGGCTGCCGGGCTGATCTTTGCCTTCAGCGAAACTGTCTGGCTGTATGCGGTGAAGTTCACGCCGTATATGCTGTCGGCGTTGATGACCTCGATTATCATGTGGGCAATGTGGTGCTGGTGGCGCGAGGCTGATAACGAGAGCGGAGTGAAGTGGCTGTTTCTGATCGCTCTGCTCTTCGGTCTCGATTTCAGTATCCACCGTACCAACCTGCTGCTATTACCGGGGTTCATCGTGTGGATCGCGCTGCGGCGACCGGGGCTGTTTAAATCACTCAGGATTTGGGCGCTGAGTCTGGTTGGCTTTTTCGGCGGGCTGTCGATTCATTTGTTAATTATGCCGATTGCCGCCCGGAGGCCGTTCATCAATTTCGGCAACCCGGACAACTGGAGCGCATTTTGGGATTATGTCACGCTCAAGCAATACGGTGGCGGCTGGCTCGTTAATCTTTATCCGCGCAAGGCGGATTTCTTCACGGTACAAGTGGCTGACTATCTCGATGCCCTGAGCACGAATTTCTTCACGGCCGAGGGGATGACGGCCTTGCCCGGACTTCTGCCGTTGATTCTCGGACTGGCGGGACTGGTGGTGCTGTGGAGACGAGAGAAGAGGCTGGCAATCGGTACGTTGGTTCTGTTCCTCCTGGCGAGTCTGGGCGCGGTGATATATTTCAATACTCCCGAGAATTTCATCAGGGCCATGAATCGCCATTACCTGCCCTCGTTCGTAATCTTTTCGATCTGGATAGTCTACGCCACAGCCTCAATTGCAACTTATGCCGGGAAACTTGTATCCTGGCGTCGCATGATGGCAATGTCGCTAGCAGCCCTGCTGCTGGCAAGCTCGGTCGTATATCTGGTGGTCCGCAACTATCAGGCGTCCGATGGATCCGACAAGTATTTCACGCATGACTTCGGCGACAATCTCATGGCTCCCCTCGATGACAATGCGATTCTGATTGTCATGGGTGACAACGATACCTATTCGACGTGGTTCGTTCAGCGGGCGGAGGGGATTCGCGAGGATGTGACTATCCTGAACGTGGGCTTACTTAACACGCCCTGGTATCTTAAACAGGTGATCGCCGACGATCCGGACCTGCCGCTTCTTCTGACCGACAGCGATATCGACGAATTGAGCTTTATGCCGTGGCAGGATACGGTTATCCGTGTAGCCGGGGATTGCGACCCGGAGAAGTACCGACTTCCGTCCGACTTTCTCCTGCCTGACACGGTCGCCATCAACGTGCCGCCCACTATCGCGGACAAATATATCATGGTTCAAGATCAGGTGCTGCTCAAGATGATTGTCGAGAACAGTTGGAAGCGTCCGATCTATTTTGCCAGCACGGGCGCCCGGCAGCGACTACCGTGGCTCGCGCCGTTTCTGCGTTTGGAGGGCACGGTCACGAGATTGATACCCATCGAATCGCCACCGACTAATACCGAACTGATGCGCGAGAACCTGCTCGAAAGATACCAGTACCGGGGCTATGCCGATGAACACCAGGTGATCGATAATGTTTCGCGAAACATTGCCACCAACTATTACTCTTCCTTCATTAGTCTGGCCATGACACATTTGGAGGCGGGCGACACTGTTTCCTGCACCCAGACGCTCGATATGATGGAGAAGGTTCTGCCGTTGGAGCGTTTGAACCCCCCGGCGAATCTCGCGCAGTACGTTGAGGTCATCCGCTCAAAGTTGAGCGGCGATGCCGATCCCGATACGAACGACGAGGAATGACGAGAATGGACATCAAGAAAATAACCGGTGCCAACAGAGCCGCATGGAATCAAGCAACCCCGGTGCACCAGCGGGCGCGCGGCGATGATCTAAAAACGGAATTCGCCCGGCCCGGCTATTCTACTCTCGATGACACGATTACGGCCCTGTTGACGAAGCTTGATCTGAATGGTAAACGGGTAGCGCAGGTCTGCTGCAACAACGGGCGTGAAACAATTTCGCTGGTGAACATGGGCGCTGTATCGGCGGTCGGTTTTGATATTTCCGATGCCGCCATCAAGGAGGCGCAGGAGCTTGCGTCGATAGCCAACGTTGACTGTCGCTTTGTGCGTACTGACGCATATGATATTGGCCCTGAATGGAACAATCAATTTGATCTGATCTACATATCGATCGGCGCCATATCGTGGATGCCCAACCTCGATCGTTTTTTCGAGATTGTGGCCGGTCTGCTCAAACCGGACGCTGTGCTGATAATGTATGAGATGCACCCCTTTACATACCTGTTTGCCGAGGAACAGGATCCGCTGTTTGATCCTGCGAACTCGACGAAACCGGTCTATTCGTACTTTCGCATGGATCCGTGGGTCGAAAATACCGGCATCGACTATGTCGGCAAGACCACCTACAAGTCGTCGCCCAGCTATTCCTATACCCAGACCATGTCGCAGATTCTTAATGCGATCATCAGTTCCGGGATGTCCATTGATGAACTGCGGGAGTTTCCCCACGACATCTCCGACCTGTTTGCTAAAGTCGAGGAGGTGGGTAAAATGCCGCTTTGCTACACGCTGGT
>DAOWIC010000107.1 GCA_030641085.1 Calditrichota bacterium | reverse complement strand
GCCGAATTAATAGAAGATGCCGTAGAAACTATAGAAGGGGTCTCCCGGCCGACTTTGGAGGATATTCTGAATGCCGACCGGATGGCCCGCCAACATGTAGAGAAGATGATAGGAAAACAGACATGCTCCTGACCATAGCATCATTCATATTTGTACTGGGTATTCTGATTTTTATCCACGAACTGGGCCACTTCCTGGTTGCCAAACGGGTCGGGGTACGGGTTGAGAAATTCTCGCTCGGTTTTCCGCCGAACATATTCACGCGCAAGAGGGGCGATACCGAATACTGCATCGGCCTGATACCGCTCGGCGGTTATGTCAAGATGACCGGCGAAAATCCCGAAGAGGAAACGACCGGCGCCGCCGATGAGTTTTCCTCCAAAACGGTTGGCCAGAGGGCGGCCGTGATTATGGCCGGACCGTTCATGAACTACTTGCTGGCGATTGTCTTTCTAATCGGCATAATCTATTTCAGCGGCAAACCGGTAGTTGACGACACCAGAATCATCGTGGGCGAGGTTACGCAGGATGGTCCCGCGTTTAACGCCAGCCTGCAGCCGGATGACATAATCATCGGTATCAACGGTGAGTCGGTCGCTCATTTCGATTCGTTGCGCACTCGCATCAACGCGGTCGTCGAGGATACGGTTGAGATAACCTGGCTGCATGGCGCTGACACCATTCAGGAAAAGATCGTCACCCAACTGACCGAACTGCCCAATATCGACGGTGGCATTGATACCGTTGGCATGATCGGTTTCAGCCAGAAAATCAGCTATTACGAGCGATTCGGTCTGCTGGAGTCGGTTGGCAAAGGCTTTATCTCCGCCCATGTTATCGTGTGGGAGACGGTCAAGTTCGTTAAGAAGGCGGTCACGGGCCAGGTATCGGCCAAGATGATCGGCGGCCCGGTTTTTATCGCGCAGCAGTCCGGCAGGGAAGCGCGCAAGGGCGCAGCGAGTCTCTTTTTCTTCATGGCCCTGCTATCGGTTAACCTGGCCGTGCTCAATATTCTGCCGATTCCGATTCTCGACGGAGGCCATCTGGTCTTCTTGCTGGTGGAGAAAGTCAGAGGTGGACCGCTTTCGCTCAAGGCGCGGGGGATTGCCCAGCAGATAGGGTTACTCCTGTTGCTGGCTGTAATCCTGATGGTCACTTATAACGACATTATGCGGCTGTTTGCCGGTTGAAAATGACTGCCCGGCCCGGATGAAAAATCGCTTGCCGGGCGAATCATTTCGGCTGATTTTAAGTATAAGTAAGCAAAGAATAGAATCTGGATATGGACACACAATGAGTAAACCGACTCTTACCGATACGCTGTGGGACAATTTCAAGCAGGTTTTTGCCGCTGTTATCATGGCCGTGATAATCAAGACTTCCATTGTGGAGGCATACAAAATTCCGTCGCAGTCGATGGAAGACACCCTTCTGGTGGGCGATTTTCTGCTGGCGAACAAGTTCAAGTACGGCGCCCGCCTGCCGGTGGTCAACTGGCGCCTGCCGTCATTTTCCGAGCCGGAACCGGGCGATGTTGTGATCTTTATCTTCCCCCGCGACGGAGTTACCAAGTATATCAAGCGCTGTGTGGCGACTCCCGGCGATACGGTGGAGATCAAGGATAAAGTTGTTTATGTCAACGGGGAGGAATTCCCCTTCCCCGATCATGGCAAATTTATCGATACTACGGTCGGAGGGCGGCAGGTAATCCAGCCGCGTCGTCCGGGCGGCCTTGACAGCCGCGATAATTTCGGACCGTATGTTGTCCCGCCCAACTGTTATTTCATGATGGGGGACAGCCGTGATAATTCCTATGACTCGCGCTACTGGGGAGTAGTGCCGAACGACCTGATCCTCGGTGAAGCGATGCTGATTCACTGGTCGTGGGATGACTCCAGACATCCGTCTCCAGAAGTATCCGTCTCGGATCCGCTGTCGGTGCCACGGATGTTTATCTATAACGCCGCACATTTCTTTAGCAAGGTGCGTTGGAGCAGGTTATTCAGCCTGGTGGGGTGAAAACTCTTGAGTCGGCTCATTTGAGGCAAACCGGGCCGGCGATTTTCTGAGATATTGCTTGAGCAGGGATTTTGAGGATACGGGTATGATGAAGCGATGGTTGCCGGGACTGGGCCTTATACTGGTGTTGACTTCAGCGGCGCTGGCCGGTCCGGCGGTTGAAATAACAAACGATTCCTTCGATTTCGGCCAGACTATGCAGCATGCCAAGGTCAATCGAGTTTTCTGGGTCAAGTCGGTCGGTGATGAAACACTTCGCATTAATACTGTCAACCCGGGCTGTGGCTGCACCAAAGCTCCGTTGGCGGATTCCGTGCTGGCTCCGGGCGATAGTACCGCCCTGGAAATCATCTTCTCCACCAAATCCTATCGCGGGCCGATTACCAAGCGACCTTATATCCTTACCAATGCCTCCGAGGAGAAGATCTATTTGAAGATTTCCGCTATCCTGCTGCCCGATGAGACGCCGATGGAACCGATCTCGCTTATTCCGGCTCGGCTCGATGTTTCCCAGTTTAGTGAAAAGCCTCGTCGGGTGGCCAGTTTCCTGATCGAGAATCACAGTGACCGCGACTATAAGATCAAACTGGTCGATGGCGAGGGGAAGCTGTTTGAGATCAAACTGCCCGACAAAGTCAAGGCGGGCGAATCGGTAAAGGGACGGATCCGGGTGCTCGAGGGAGCGATCCAGACGGAATTCGAGCAGTCGCTGACATTCGAGATTAATGACGACAAGCAATCGAGGTTCACGCTGCCGATCAAGCGGACTTACCGGATATTAAACGACGAGCAGTAGCAACCGCTGTTTGGCCGGTGAAGAATCGTGTCATGGCTCTGCCGTTTTCGACAGGGCCTTTTTCATGGACCTAATAGGGTAAATTTTTTGTCTTGATTTAACGTCGCTATTTGCGTTATTGCCGAATATGTTTACACTGCGCACAGAGAACCTCGCTAAACGTTTCGGTCCTCGAAAGGTCTTTTCGGGCATCAACTTCGAAATAACTACAGGCCAGTCCCTGGCAGTGGTCGGCCACAACGGTTCCGGCAAATCAACCCTGCTCAAGGTCCTTCTGGCGCAACTTCGCCCGACTAAAGGAAAAGTCGAATTCGCGCGCGACAATGGCCCGATGGATGATGCCGCCATCCGCGACCAGGTCTCCTTCGTGGCCCCATACCTGACTCTGTACGATCACCTGACCGCCGAAGAGAATCTGAAATTTTTCGCCACCGTGGCCGGTGATTCGATTACCGGCAAGCAAGTCGACAGCCTGTTGGCGAGAGTCGGGCTGGAGGGTCGCGGGTTGGATGATGTTGTCGGCTATTCGTCCGGCATGAAGCAGCGCCTGAAATATGCGGTGGCAATGCTGAAAAAACCGGCCTTTCTCATTCTCGATGAACCGACTTCCAACCTCGATCAGGAAGGCAAGGAGATAGTCTTCAACCTGATCGATGAATATCGCAAAGAGAGCATAATCATTATTGCCACCAATGAAACGGAGGAGTACCAGCTTGCCGAACAGATCTGCCGGCTTGGCCAATAAAACTCTGGCCGTTTATGTCAAGGATCTGCGCCTTGAATTGCGGACGCGGTACGCGTTGAATGCAATCCTGATGTTCGGCGTGACAACGCTGGCGGTGGTTTCCTTTGCGGTCGGTCAGACCGGCCTTTCGCCCAAACTGTTGGCGGCGCTTTACTGGGTAATCATGTTCTTTTCGGCTATGTCCGGACTTTCGCAGGGCTTTGTGCGCGAAGAAGAGACCGGCACCGCTCTGGCGCTGAAACTTACCGCCGATCCGACCGCTGTCTATCTCGGTAAACTGTTTTTCAATTTCTCGCTCCTTTCGACTATGACGATTATTATCACGCCACTCTTCTTTGTCTTTACTGATGCTCCCAACGATAACCTCGCACCGTTTGTTCTGATCCTGATCCTGGGCGTTATCGGCCTGTGCGGAGCGACCACGTTGATCGCGGCGATAATCGCCAAGGCGGCGGTCAAGGGCGCGCTTTTTGCCGTGCTCTCGTTTCCGCTGCTTCTGACCCTGCTGATAGGTCTTATCTCGGCCAGCCAGAAGGTTTTCGATGGGCAGACGATCATGGAGATCGGAACCGATCTGCAGTTTCTGGTCGCCTATGCGGTGATTATGATAACGGGCTCGATATTGCTCTTTAAATTTGTCTGGCAGGAATAATAAGCCAAGGAAAAGACGACCAAATAGCTGAATAATGTTGCTTTTTTAACCTTATGCTGTATAATTGGAAACGACGAATTTGACGATATGGATTAACTGAGTTATGTGGTGGAAAATACTGCTGTTTATAGCGATGTCGGCGATGATTGTGATCAGTTTCATGACGCCGGCGCCGCAGAAAATGATCGGCGAGTCGAGCCGCATTTTCTATTATCATATCCCGCAGGCATGGCTGGGCGTTTTGGCCTTTCTCATGTCGATGGTCTATTCGATCAAATATCTCATGAACCGACGTCAGGCTGATGATGATTCGGCGGTCAATGCCGCCCGGCTGGGCTTTGTTTTTATCGTGCTGGCCACAGTAACCGGCTCGATATTCGCCAAAGTCACCTGGGGATCGTTTTGGAACTGGGACCCGCGGGAAACATCGGTCTTCATCCTGTTGTTAATCTACGGAGCCTATTTTGCCCTGCGAGGGGCGCTTGATGTCGAGGAGAAGCGAGCTGCGCTGGGAGCGGTCTATTCCATCTTCGCTTTTGTGACGGTGCCGTTTCTGATTTTTGTGGTGCCGCGTATGGTGCCATCGCTCCACCCTGAGGACTCGATTGTTAACAGTGAAATGAAATTTTCTATGGGCCCGATAGTGAGAATGATTTTCTTCTCGTCGCTGGCGCTGTTCACGGTGCTTTATTTCTGGATGTTCAACCTGGCCCAGAGAGTACAGCGAATGGTGCGTGTCCAAATGGAACTGGAGGATTAAAATGGACGGCAATTATATCGCGTTGGCCGTAACGCTGGTAGTCTGGATAGGGCTCTTTTTCTTTTTGATGAGCCTTAACAAGAAAGTCAAGAAGCTCGAGGAGAAAATACATTGAAGGCCAAGTACGTCATCGGTGGCCTCATCATAGTCCTGTTTATGGTGTGGGGGGCCACCGCCTTTATGAAGACGACCATTCAATATGTACCGATCGAAAAAGCCCGAACATCCACCCGGATGGTTCAAGTGATGGGCAAGATTGATTTCGATCAGGTCAACTTCAACGTCGATCAATCGCGACTTGAGTTCACCGTCTACGACAGTGAGGCGGCGGACAAGACAACAGCCGAACAATTGAAGGTTGTCTATTACGGAGTGGTACCGGGCAACTTCGACCAGGCGACCTCAGTGGTACTCAAGGGCAAGACCGACGGCGAATTTTTCGTGGCCGACCAGATGCTCGTGAAATGTCCCTCCAAGTATCAGGGAGAAGAGGGCGACGGGTACCAGGATATGCGCAAACATGATGAAGCTACACCAAAGCCCGGAGCCTGAATATGACATATGATGTCCCCGGCGATATGCTGATATTGATCGCCTTTGTTTTCAACCTCCTTGCCGGGGTCGCGTTTTTACTGATCGCACGAGGCAAGGCCAGTTTTGAAAACCTGGCACTGAACAGCTATCGCGTTTTTTCGATTTGTGTCGCGCTCGCGGCGGCCTATCTCTTTTATCTGTTTTTCTCGCACAACTACGCTATCAAGTATGTGTACGAATACTCCGACCGCTCCCTGCCCTTTTTCTATCTGCTCTCGTCATTCTGGGGCGGCCAGGAGGGTACCTATCTGCTCTGGCTGTTATTCAACGCAGCGTTCGGCTTCCTGATTATCAAGTTTTCCGGCCAGTATCGCAACTGGGCGATGGTGGTCTTCAGCACTGTCAATCTGTTCTTCTTGCTGATTCTGACCAATCTGTCGCCGTTTGCGCTTCTGGGGTTTCAGGTTGCCGACGGCGCCGGTCTTAATCCGCTCTTGCAGGATCCGTGGATGGTGATCCATCCGCCGGTGATATTTGTCGGTTATTCGATGGCGGCCGTACCGTTCTCAATCGCCATGGCGGCGCTGATCATAAACGATTATTCCGACTGGGTGAAGCGAACCTTTCCCTGGGCGGCAGTGACCACGCTGGCGCTGGGAGCAGGTAATATTCTCGGTGCCTACTGGGCTTATACTACGCTGGGATGGGGCGGTTACTGGGCCTGGGATCCGGTCGAGAATTCATCGCTGATTCCGTGGTTTGTATCGCTGGCGCTGATACACGGCCTGATCTTGGAGAAGAGGTCGGGCGCTCTGCGCAAAACCAATATGCTCCTGACTGCCTATGTCTTCATTTTGGTCGTTTACGGGACATTTCTGACCCGAAGCGGCGTTTTGGCTGACTTTTCAGTTCACAGCTTTGTCGATCTGGGGATAAACCAGTTCCTGATCGGCTTCCTGGTTTTCTTCACTGCGCTGGCCTTAATTCTCTTCTTCCCGCGCGTTAAAGCGATGGGCCATGTACCGCTCAACTACAGTCTGTACAGCCGTGAATTTTCGATTTTTGCAGGTATGCTGCTGCTGTTTATGTTTTCGGTGATTGTCCTTTTCTGGACCTCGTTACCGATCCTGAGCGGTCTGTTTACCGACGAGCCACGCGCGGCCGATCTGGCTACCTATAACAGTTTCGGTTTACCGTTTGCGGTGCTGTTCGCGCTCTTTTTGACCGCGACACCGTTTCTCACTTTTAACGGAGATTCACTGCTGGACTGGCGGCGCAAACTGATGATAGCGGCTGTCGTTGCCGCGGTGCTGGGTTTTGGTGTCTTCTATCTGCTGCTTGACGCTGATCTGGTTTTTGCGGTTGTCTTCACGCTAATGGTCACCGGCCTGTCGATGTATCTGATCAAGCCGGACTTGGGTAAATCATTGATCCCGGCGGTGGCCGCCGGCCTGGTGACGATAGTCATCTGTCTCGTGGTGGGTGTCGCGGATTACATGTATATCATGTTTTTTGCCTCGGCCGCTATGTTCACCGTCTCGGGCGTCATTTCGGTCATCCGGTTCCTGCCGTCACAGTGGAATCACGTCGGCGGCCCTCTTGCCCATTTCGGCTTTGGCCTGATGCTTATCGGCGTTCTGGCCTCATCCGGGTTCTCCACCAACCAGCGGTTGGTAATCCCGCGCGGCGAGACCGGCGAAGTGTTTGGACTCACGGTCGGCTACGAGGGGATGGAGCATGATATCGAGTATCCCAAGAACCGGCTGATTGTGTCGTACTCCGACGGTGGCGAGCATGAACATGCGTTTCCTGAATTGTATTTCTCGGAGCGGATGGGCGGTGTTATGCGTAAGCCGTTCGTTAAGAACGACCTTCTCCAGGATGTCTATTTCTCGCCGGAACAGGTACAGGAGTTGGGCGCCTCCAGCGGGCTGGAACTGAAAAAGGGTGAGCCGCAGACTATCGGTGAATACACTTTCACCTTCAGTGATTACGCCATGGACGGCGGTCATCAGTCGGATTCTACGATGACCGTTATCGCCCGAGTCTCCCTCGAGCACAACGGTAACACCACGGAGCTGCAACCGGCGATCAAGGTTGTATCGACGCCGGAGCGTAATATCACCTCCGAAATTCCCGCCGAGTTTGGTGAGGACGGCCAGTACTCGATGACAATCAACCAGATTCTGGCCGATCAGGGCGCGGTGGCCGTAAATGTACCCGGGCTGGTGGAAGCCGGGCCGCCCGACCGGTTAATCATCGATATCTCACGCAAGCCGCTTATCATCCTGGTCTGGGCGGGCACGATCTTTATCATGCTCGGTTCGTTGATTCTTTTTGTGCGTCGCCGTTCCGAAATGGTAGCGTAGGTAATTACGGCCTAAATATTTCCGCCCGTCGCTCGATTACTAATAGTAGCGAATAGAGCACGGGCGGTTTTATGTTTGTTAGAATCATCACAATCCTGTCAATGGTAACCGGCGCCGTTTTGATGGCGGGCACCATTCCGTTTGATCCGTCGAGAGGACTGGTCGAGGTCGAGGTGACGATCAATGGTAACGTCAAGGGCGTCCTCGGGATCGACACCGGGGCCGACCAGTTGTATATCGACCGTGACTTCGCCCGCCGCAACAATCTTACCTTCCGGCCGCTCTCGCCGCGCCAGGGGATCACCGGTCTCGACGGCACGGATCTGTCGACCGCGGTCAGCCTGCAGTCACTCAGGATTGCCGACAGCGACGAGCTGTTAAATCTCTCGGCCGCTGCGATAGATATGGGCGCGTTTCTCCAAACCGACGCTGAATCGCCCATCGACGGCCTGATAGGTCATGAAATCCTGCGCCGGTTTTATCTGACAATCGACTATCCCAATCAATCAATGGAGTTCGAAACCTCGCGACCGGCTTTCCTGCGGGGGAAGGCATACCATGAGGTGCCGTTCCGGGCGTATGAGCATCTGGTGCTCGTCGACGTTGTCCTGAACGACCGCGTGACAGTATCGATGATTCTTGATTACTGCGCTTCCTACACCACCATATCCCGGTCACTGGCCGACCGCCTTGATTTCGACGGCGACGAAAGCCGTCCACAAAGCCTGCCCAAAGTGCGCTTGGGGGATAAGACCGTGTCGACCGACGTGCCGGTCTTTGTGACCGATTTCACGCAGTTTAGAAAAACGGTGCCACGGGCGCAGTTTGAGGGGATTCTCGGGGGTAGCTTCCTGTATCGCTACAAAATAACCGTCGATTACGCCCACCAGAAGGTATACATTCACAAATAGCCGGTTGCCGGTTATCTCTACTTGACATCGCAGGCTGAATTCGCCATATAAGTCTTGTTACAACGTTGTGGTGCCGTCCGCCATGGATGGCTAAGAGGGAAGACGGTGCGAATCCGTCGCAGCCCCGCTACTGTAACGGTTACTCCGACAGCAGAATGTCACCTGTCAATTGACGGGGAAGACGTTGCCGGGGGTTTGATACCGGAGCCAGGAAACCTGCCGCAGTACAATCATCTCGGTTGCCTTCAGCGTGGGTTGAGAGAACCGGTCGTTCACCGGCAGTTTGCGCTGATGGCGGCATCAGGAGGATGCCATGAAGCGCATTTTTTATGCCCTTATGGTGATCGGCTTCGGGGCGATGGGAACCGCGGCCGCTCAAACCGACACGGAAGCGACAGTCTCCACTGTAATTCCCGACAGCATTATTGTAACCGCCAATCGATTCGGCCTGTCCGAACAGAACTCGGTCTGGCCGGCCAGATTGGTGCGGCAGGAGGCGTTGGAGAACCAGGCCAGCCTGCAGGCGGCGCTCGATGGCACCGCCGGGCTGGACATCCGCACCCACAACGGTACCGGCTCGCTGGCGACTCTGTCCAACTGGGGACTGTACAACCGCCATGTTTTGCTGCTTTACAACGGTCGGGCGGTGAAGGATTACTCGCTGGGCGGTTTCAATCTCTCAGATTTCAGTGTCGAGGAGCTGGAACGGGTGGAAATCTTGAAAGGACCGCAGTCCGCCTTTTACGGCGCCGATGCGGTCGGGGGAGTGGTAAACCTGATCTCGCCCGGCACACTGGTGGATCGCCTGGAACTAACCACGCGACTGGGTACCGACAACCTGCAGATCTACGACCTGAGCTTCGCCCGGCGAATTGGACGGATCGGCCTCGGCGGTTACGCCGAGTTCAACAGCGCCGATAACAGCCGACCCAACGCCGGATCGGAGCGAATACTGCTAAACCTCCGCTCGGACTATCTTTCGGACGACAGCCGTCACCGGGTCTGGCTGGCCGCGCGCTATTTCAACGACAGTCTCGGCGTGCCCGGTCCGCAGCCGGCCGACGGCTTTATCCCGGTCTACGGCAGCAGCGAATCGTATTCCCTGTTCGATCATCAGAAGGACGAAAACTACTCGCTCGACCTGCAGTATCGGTTCGATGACGATCGTGTGGGCAATCTCCAGGTGGATCTCTTCTGGGAAAAGAAAAACCTCGACTATAACTCCCTTTACAACTATCAGTTCAACTACCTGATGATCGATTCGTCGTCAGTGCCGCACGATTCCGTCCTGAACACCGATGCGGTGGACGTTCACGCTCGCACTTTAATCAACAAACGTTCCTCCGGAATAAACGCTCGCTATATGAAGCGCCTTTCCAATCTGACCGTGGCTGGAGGAATCGATTGGCTATCCGGATCGATCCGCTCGACAACTTCCGACAAGAACGAAGCGGCCAACATTGTCGGGCCGTTCGCTCCTTTCGAATATTCCTGGGATGCCTACAACTTTTGGTACGGAAGCCAGGATCAGTTCGATCTCTGGTCCAACAGCATCTACCGCCTGAG
>DAOWIC010000203.1 GCA_030641085.1 Calditrichota bacterium | reverse complement strand
TGAGATACACTGACTCGCACTTCATCAAGGACGAAAAGAAGAAGAAGGAGCAGCCGGTCTATCGTCATATCACCCGCCTGCTGTATGGTTACGACGGCTTGGGCTTTCTGCCGAAAGACACCTTTCAGGTATATGCGCTGAATGTGGATGACGGCAAACTGCGCCAGATAACCAAAAACAAACGCGACAATTTCAGCCCGACGGTCTCCCCCGACGGCAAGTGGGTGGCGTATGTCTCGAATCGGTCAAAGGATCCGGACCTCGACTCGCTCAAGTACGATCTGATCGTTTGCCCGCTTACGGGCGGCAAAGAGAGAATAGTGCCAACCCCGGCCGGTCCGGTAATGAGCGCGAAGTTCTCACCCGACGGCAAAAGTATCGCCTATATCGGGCATGACAATCCGGATGATGCCTGGGGCGTGACCAATATGCACGTCTGGAAAGTCGGCTTTGGCGGGCGGCCGAAAGCGAGGGACCTGACGCCCAGCTTCGACCGAATGGCGCTTGACCAGTCGATCTCCGACATGGATGATGTCCACGAGGCTTCGCCGATTTTCTGGTCGGCCGACGGCAAGCGAGTATATTTCCTTTCATCCGACTGCGGCACGACCAACCTGTTTTACGTCCCCGGTCGAGGCGGCAAACCGACTCGTGTATACAACGGCAAGTGTCACATCAAGGATTACTCACTTAACGGCCGGACGAGGACAGTCGCCATGGTCTGGGCCGACTTGAACAACCCGGGCGCTATCGTGACCTGTCCGGCCGGTTACGGCGGCGATAAAAAGGCAGTCCGTCACACCGACCTGAACCGCTTCCTGCGCGCCGAGGTACAGCTTGGCCGGACCCGCGATGTCTGGTTCAAATCGTTCGACGGCACCGAGGTTCAGGGATGGCTGGTGCTGCCGCCGAACTTCAAGCCGAACAAGAAGTACCCGTCGATTCTGCAGATCCACGGCGGGCCGCGGACACAGTACGGCTACAGTTTTTTCCACGAAATGCAGTATCTGGCCGCGAAGGGCTATGTGGTCTTCTACACCAATCCGCGCGGCGGGTCCGGGCGGGGCGAAACCTGGGCCGACGCCATCACGAACGGCTGGGGCGAGCTGGATTACATGGACTGCATGGCGGCCGCGGATTACCTCCAGGCCCAGAAATTTGTCCACCCGAAAAAGATGGGTGTTACGGGCGGATCGTATGGCGGCTACATGACAAGCTGGATTATCGGTCACACTAATCGTTTCCGGGCGGCGGTCACCCAGCGCTCGCTCAATGACCTGAAGTCATTCGTGGGCTCATCGGATATCGGCTTTGCGCTCGGGCGTGAGTTCAGCGGGTATCCATGGAACAACCGCGAGAATTACGACAAGTGCTCCCCGATCACCTATTTCAAAAATGTCAAAACGCCGGTGCTGATCATTCACAGCGAACAAGACCTGCGCTGCAATATCGAGCAGGCTGACCAGATGTTTGCCATGTTGAAGATCCTGAAAAAAACGGTTGAGATGGTGCGCTTCCCGGAGGAACCTCACGGTCTGTCACGCCACGGTCGGCCGGACCGGCGTATCGCGCGTCTGGAATGGATCGCAAAATGGTTCAGGAAGTATATGAAGTAGCGGAGTGCAAAGTGTAAAATCGCAAATAAGGGCGGTGGGTGCGACCAGATGTTCGCCCTGCCGTTTTTTTTTAGCTTCTGACCCGGTATCCCTGCTGCTTGAGAAACTGCACTGCCTCGTGACGACTACGAAAAGTCTTGGAGATATCCTTCGTGGCACCCCGGGCGAACATCCTCTGGAGATAGCCATAGGTGACGGTGTTGTTCAGGATATTCACCGAAAGTACCATGTTGTGCTCGGCGCACCACCTCAGATGTTGACCAACAACATCGATCACTTCAGGTGAAGCTGTTTTCCAGTTCATGAGATCAATCATTTTCACCCACGGCTTCTTTATGATTTCTTTGGCCTCTTCTTTGAAGTCTTCGGCATAGCTGCGGGCTGTGTCCACCTGCCAGACGCCGTAGATCTTCTCGTATACGATTGAATGCTCGACGTCCGCATCGATATTATACTGAAAATGCCAACTATCCATTGGCCGCCACTTGGATAAGGTTCCGTTATGAATCAAACAATCACAGGAACTTATCATATAAGGTCAAGGACCAATAAAGTCAACAAGAATCTAGTTCACCCGATTTAATGGGACTCTCGCTCTCGCGAGAGTCCCGCAGGGTCAAGACAGTCTCACCGGCCCACAAACTGTAACGCGGCATGTTTCACATGCTGTTTGAACCGTGCCTCAATAGTCAAGGCAGCGACCAGGACGCGCCCAGCACGAAGCGCCTTCCCGGTGTCGGGTAGTCGCCGTCGTAGATGGAAAAGCCGAACTGGTCGGGCCGCTGCTCATCGGTCAGGTCGTACGCGGTCAGACTTAATTGAATGGCGCTGGTCATCTTATAGACGGCCGTGAGGCCCAACTCGTACACTCCGGCCAGTCTCTTTTCTTCACCGGCCATCAGTAGTGACCGATCGGACGTGTGACTCAGGTTGACACCGCCGCTAATGCGATGCCAGGCACCGGCGACATCCGCACGCCACTTAAGCTCGGGCACGTAGAAAGCGTCGACATAATCCTGACCGGAATTGACAGTCTGCTCCGCCTTCTGCCAGACACCCGACCAGGTGAGTGTCACTCGCTCGACAAGGGACAGATCGAAGTTGAAATCGAGGCCCGTCGTCCTCATTTTGTCAACATTGCGCGGCACATATTTGTAGGATGACAGGTCCAATTGATACTGGGTGAGGGAATCAACTGTCTGGTGGAAGAACGTCAGACCGGCCCGATAGCTGCTTTCGGGCGGCGACAGGCTCACGCTGCCGATGATCGATCGCGAGGTTTCCGGCCCCAGTTTATCATTGCCGGCGGTGTAAACATCCTCGGCGAACTGATCCGCAATCGACGGCAGACGATAAGCGTAGGCATAACCAATTTTCAGAGACAGACATTCTGTGGGCGCGTGGATCAGCCCGAGGTTATAGGACGGTTGCGCCTGGCGATTCCTGATGAACTGAATCCGTCCGCTCAGATCGAGTTGAACCTTCGAACTCAGGCGGTAGATGCTGTTGGACCAGAGATCGAACTGATCCTGGCTTCCGTACCAAAAGTTGTAGGCATCCCAGGAATATTCGAAAGGAGAGAACGGCCCGACAATGTTGGCCGCTTCGTTCTTGTCGGAAGTTGTCGAGCGGATCGATCCGGATAGCCAATCGATTCCTCC
>DAOWIC010000135.1 GCA_030641085.1 Calditrichota bacterium | reverse complement strand
CCGATGCAGTCGACTGTCTTCGCGCTGCTGGCGTTTTTTGTAGCATCGGCTTCGTTTCGCGGTTTTCGGGCGCGCTCACTGCCGGCGGCGATACTGCTGATCTCGGCTGTGCTGCTGCTATTGAGCCGCTCGAATATCGGACTGGATTTCCTGCCAGGCGTCGCCGATTGGATTCGAGGTTACCCCTCAATGGCTGCCCGCCGCGCGATTCTGATCGGGATCGGACTCGGCTCATTGACCACCTCGCTGCGCGTTATCATCGGCATCGAACGGACCTGGCTGGGAGGTGAAAAATGAGCCGCCTGCAATCCCGCCACTGGATTTTCGCCGGGCTGTTTTTGGTGATCCTGATTGCCATGCTGCTGAACCTGAGGCTGGATATTCGAATATCACCATACACGCAGGAGTTGTACGATTATATCGAAAACCTGCCCGAGGGATCGGTCCTGATGGTCTCGTTCGACCATGAGGCCTCGTCGCTTCCGGAGATCCGGCCGCTGGCGCTGAGTGTTTTGCGGCACGTCTTTAAAAAGGGCCACCGCGTAATTGGCGTCTCGTTGCTTTCGGAGGGAACGGTCATCGGTTATCGACTGACTCAAAAGACTGCCGCCGAATACGGTCGCGAGTACGGTACCGATTATGTTTATCTCGGGTTCCGCCCGCAGTATATCGCAGCTATCCTTGCAATGGGGGAGTCGATCCGAGAGACCTACCCGCAGGACTACCGCGGTGTGCCGTACGATCAGATGCCACTGCTAAACGAAATTGATAATTACGACGACATCGCGGCCGTGATTTCAATCGCCGACGGCTCACTGACCACGCATTGGATGGAATATGGTCAGGCTCGCTATGGTGTCAAGGTCGCCTCGGCGGTAACGGCGGCTATGGTCACCACCTACGATCCGTACTTGGCGTCGGGTCAGATGCTGGCAATGATCGGCGGATTGCGCGGGGCGGCTGAATATGAACTGCTGATCGAACGCGACGGCGGCGGCGCACGCGGCATGCTGGCGCAATCGACCGCGCATATTTATGTCATCATCATGGTTATCATCGGGAATGTCATCTACTTCCGGTCGCGCCGAAGGGGAGGGTCAGCCTGATGGATATCGGCACACTGGTAGCGGGCATTCTAACCCTGGCGATACTCTCTTTCCTGTATCGTGACAACCCGTTCTATAGAATGGCCGAATCGCTCCTGATCGGCGTCTCGATCGGCTACATGCTGGCTATCACCTGGACCAACACGCTCATGGACCTGCTCTTCGAGCCGCTCTTTGTCGATGGCGCGTGGCTAATGATTATTCCGTTGCTGCTTGGCCTGATGATGCTCGCCCGCTTCAACCGCAAAACAGCCGGTCTGTCGCGGATCCCGATCGCGCTGATGATCGGCTCCGGCGCTGGTGTCGCCATACCGGCCATGCTTTACGCCCGGACACTCAAGCAGGTGTCGGCGACTGTGGTCCCGCTGGTCGATGCGAACGGCCTGCCCGATTTTTCCGGTATTGTGGTCATCGTCGGACTGTTGAGTACACTCGCTTATTTCTACTTCAGCCGCGAGCATAAGGGCGCGCTCGGCAAAGCAGCCACGTTGGGCACCTGGTTCTTGATGATATTCTTCGGTACCACCTTCGGCTACACGGTCATGTCGCGCATGTCAACTTTCATCGGCCGCATGGAATTCCTCCTGGTCGACTTTCTCAAACTCGCCAACTGACGGCCGGGACTGTTCTCATGAAATGCCCCCGCTGCAAATCATCGATGCAGGAACAGAAACGGACCTTCCACAAACAACGCAAGTGGATCTGCCCCAAATGCGGCTACGTACGCTTCCAGCAACAGAAAGATGAGCGGGGCAAAAAGTGATGTAACCGGATGAATATCCGGGCGTATACTTAGTATCTCTGTCAAAGCAATTCTCAATCACGGGAGCTGGGCAATCCGGAATGGAAATCAGAGTCGGAACCTCCGGTTATAGTTTTGAAGACTGGCGGGAGAAATTTTACCCCGCCGACGTAGAAAAAGGGAAGATGCTCGACTTTTACGTGAAGTACTTTCCGACGGTCGAGATTAACTCCACGTACTATCGCATCCGGCGGTGATGGCCAACATCGTCAAAAAAGCGCCGTCCGGTTTCGATTTCATGGTAAAGGTGCCACAGTCGTTCACTCACCGCCGCACCGATCTTGACCAAGACGCCGCCGCCTTCTCAGAGGCGATTAAGCCGTTTGAGGAAAGCGGCAAGCTCTCCGGCCTGCTGGCGCAGTATCCGTATTCGTTTAAGTTCAGCCAGGACGCTCTCGACTATATTGCCATCTGCCGCGATCAGGTCTCACCCAATCAGCTTTATGTTGAGTTTCGCCACAGCGGCTGGGCCAATCGCGCGATGTACGACCGTCTCAAAAGCGAGGGGATCGGCTATGTCTGTGTCGACGAACCGGACCTTCCCGGATTGCTCAACCCGGATCTGTTCGCCACCACCGAGACCGGGTATATCCGCCTGCACGGTCGCAACAAGGAGCAGTGGTGGGATGGCGGCGCGCTACGGTACGATTATTATTATTCACCCGAGGAGTTGAAACAGTGGCGGGAGAAAATCGAAAAAATCAAGGAGAAGGTGAAAGCGCTCTATGTCTTCTTCAATAACTGCCACCGGGGATCGGCGGCCAAGAACGCCCTGGAATTCATGAAACTTGTGGGATTATAGCGCTGTCAGTTGTTTTTGGTTGACTACCGGCGCACCGATTGTTATAACTCGCTTCAATATAGGATGATTTATGCGGCTTAAAGTAGAAGAGATTCACAAAGAGTTTGACGGTAAGGTAGCGGTTGACCGCCTCTCGCTGGAGGTGCCCGAGGGCGTAATCTTTGGCATTATCGGGCCGAATGGCGCGGGGAAGACTACCACTATCCGCATGATAATGGATATCACCGCTCCGGACTCCGGTCATATCTATATTGATGGCCGCAAGGCTGACCAGGAATTCAAAAACCGGGTCGGATACCTTCCGGAAGAACGCGGCCTCTACAAAAAGATGACTCTCAGTGAAGTCATGATCTACATGGCCGAACTCAAAAGCTATCCGCGCAACAAAGCCCGCGATAAGATAGATTACTGGCTGAAAAAGGTGGACCTGCTCGAGTACCGGGGCAAGAAAGTCGAGGAGCTTTCCAAGGGGATGCAGCAGAAGCTGCAGTTTGTCACGACCGTCCTGCACGAACCGGACCTGCTTATACTCGATGAGATATTTTCCGGCCTTGATCCGCTCAACATGGAGCTGATCAAGGATATCCTCATGGAGCTGAAGCGCGAGGGAAAAACGATCCTGTTTTCTACCCACGTCATGGAGCAGGCGGAGAAGCTGTGCGACCATATCTGTATGATCTCTCGCGGACAGAAAGTTCTCGACGGCCGCCTTACAGATGTCAAGGCCCGTTTCGGCAAAAACTCGGTGCAGATCGATATTGACGGTGACGGCAAATTCGCCTCCGAGCTGCCCGGTGTTCGCAACCTGTCCGAGTTCAACAACTACATCGAGCTGCAGCTTGAACAGGATGCGGACACTAACGCCATCTTAAAGAGCATCGCCGACCGGGTGCTGGTCCGTCGCTTTGAACTAATGGAACCCTCCCTCTACGATATCTTCATCGACCGGGCGCGAATCGACCCGGCCGACCTGACGCAGGCTGAAGGAGGGGGTGCCCATGTCTAAATTCTG
>DAOWIC010000326.1 GCA_030641085.1 Calditrichota bacterium | reverse complement strand
GCTACAAACTCGGTACCGGTGATCGTGCCCTGGTAACCGCCGCCGCCATAGGTGATGGCACCGGCAATATCGACTGCGCTCGGCAGAGGCGAGAGGAAATCGGCAACATCGGTATTGGTGATCGTGGTCAGGGTCGTTACGGCGTCGCCTCTCGGGGCGATGGCACCGGTCAGATTGACCGACTTGCCGTTGTCACCGGTCATAACGATATCCAGAACGCCCGGCATGTCGATACCGTTTTCGATGGCCAGCGTCAAAACGGCTGTCTTCAGCGTGATTTCATCGAAACCATCGGGGATATCCAACTCTTCGTGAATGCCGTCGAAGGTTGCCTCGCTGCCGTTGAATACACCGGTGACGGAGCTGAATGTCAGGCCGGTGAGTCCGGCGTCGATGCTGATGGCGTCAAACTGGTCAACGGCGACCTGCTGTGAACCGGAGCCGGGAATGTCCGCGACCGCGCTGATATTCACGTTATTGCTCGATGGTACCAGTAGATAACCGGCCAGATCGTTATTTACGTTCACCGTCTGCCCGGCTCCGACCGGGGTGACCAGCGTGTACGGTGCGCCGCCCTGCTCCAGTTCCGGAATCGTGAGCGACAATGTCGCCCCCAGACCGGTACCGTTGGTAATCGCTATAGACAGAGCACCGGTGGCGATACCGGCCGTGTCGATACTTTCTCCGGGATCGAGATCAAGCGTGACCGGCTGGCTGAAAGGTATGCTGTCGACCGACGGCACTTCGGCTACGGCCGAGGTTACGGTCAGGTCGCCGATAAAGACCATCTCCGTCGAGATATACTTTGTCGAGAGATTGAGCACGCCGCCGCCCGGCGTGTAGACATCGGCGATAATGCGCAGGTCGTTGGAGATCGTCTTGTTGTCCAGCGACATCGGAAGTGAATCAACCACCCCCGCCGGCAATCCGCCGGCGAACGACTGGGCAGCTACAACGCCGTTGGAAATATCGTCATAAATCTGTATCGTGACCGTATCCAAATCAACGCCGAGACCGTTATCAATCACAACCATCACCATGCCGCTCGTTATAGTGGCGCTGGAAAAAGTCGAGATTGTGGGCATATCGGTCTGTATCGTGAACGGTCCGGGGGTCACCACGCCCTGATCACCGGGAAGAGGTGTGACCAATCCGATAATGCTGGACAGGTAGAGTGTCACCGGCGAAATCGTCGGCGCGGCAATCGTAATCGGCCCCAGCATCTCCGAAAGGGAATAGGAAAGGTCCGGCGTCGACAGATCGTCGGTGCCAAGACTAACCGTGTCCAGCTCCTCCGAAACGGAGAAAGCCACCGCTCCGGTCGAGTCGATGCCTATTTCGTCCTGGTCCATCTTTGCGACCAGTTCATCCATCGAATAAGTGCGGTTGATGACCGGCACGGTGATGGCTGTGTCCCAGGTGGGCGATTCTGGTTTTTTTATCGTGCACTGAACCAGGCTCAAGAAGGCCAAGATTACTCCCAATCCCAAAAGCCCTTTGCTGGCCAGCTTGAAAACGAGCGAATTCCAGACATTTATCTGTTCATCACCTTTTATTTTGCCTCTTTTTTTCACCATAGTTCCTCCTATGGTTGTCAGGTTTCTAATATTCCACTTCTGCTTTGAGCAAAGAGAGTGCCAAATATCGACAAGCGGTGTAACACGCGGTGCAACAACGTAATAGCGGTTGCGGTGGGGGGCTTGGCCCACATAAGGTATGGTGGAGGAATTTGGACAGTATGGGGAGAACCCCATATTGTGTTTTGATTGAGAATACGCTATATTAGTCCAGCAAGGAGGGATTTTCCATGGGTATGACCAAGTACGACCGCCTTTTTCACATTCTCAATCTGCTGCGGAGCCGGCGCAATCTGAACGCGCAACGGCTGGCCGAAGAATGCGGTGTGACCGAAAGATCCATCTATCGCGATATCATCGCCCTGTCTGAACTGAACGTCCCCATCTACTATGATAATGGGTACAAACTGGCCTCGGACAATTTCCTCCCGCCACTCAATTTCAGCCTTGATGAATACCGGCTGCTAAAAATCGCGCTGGACTCATCACCGCTGGTAGCGACCGACAAATATCAGGAGGTCTGTAAAAGCGTTCAGGCCAAAATCGAGGCCTGCCTTTCAGATCAGGTTCGGAAGGACAATCGATTCGTGCCCCGGACTACCCATGTCGATCTCGGCGCGACCGTGGATGAGGATCACGCCGCTGACCACTACAGCCTCATCGAGAAAGCCATAACATCCTGTCGCAGGCTGAAAATGTCCTACGATTCGATCGCCTCCGGTCTGACCGAGAGGTTGGTCGATCCCTATTTTATCGTTTTCAAGGGCAGGGCCTTCTATTTTGTGGGATGGTGCCATCGGCGAGAGGAGTTTCGCACTTTTCGCACTGATCGGATCGTTGACCTGGCCCTGACCGATGAGACCTTTATCAGACGCGACGATGCTGATCCTGAGACGTATTTCAACGGCAGTTGGAGCGTTTTCGGCGGGGATCCGGTCGAGGTCAAAGTCCGATTCACCGGCGCCGCCGCCAAAGTTATCGCTACCGGTCGCCATCATCCAGACGAGGTAATCGAGGTCGCTGCCGACGGCTCAGTCTCATATACCGTGGTTACCCGCGGGGTTGAGGAGATTCAGCGCTGGATATTGGGGTTTGGCGATGAGG
>DAOWIC010000287.1 GCA_030641085.1 Calditrichota bacterium | reverse complement strand
TCGCCGGTGCCGATGGCCGCGCCGACATCGGTCGCCTGGTGGCAATGGACGCACATGTTCGACATGCCCTGGCTGTAGGCGGTGTTACTCGCCAGAAGCGTGAATTCATCAAGTGCCCGGAGCGTGTCCGCATCCCAGGTGCCGTAGTCGCCGGTATGGGAAAGGTGGCAAGTGTAACAGGTTATCGCCGAGTGGGACAAAACCGTGAATGCGACATTCTCATCAAAGGTCGTTATAAAGCCCTCATGAGTGTGGCACTGGGCGCCGCAGGTGTTAACCGCATACGGGGTTGAATTCAATTCCACGGTGGCGTCGAGCAATTCGAAGTTGGCGTGTTCCGAGTTGTCGAACTGCCCGCGCGGGCGAAGCAGCCGGTTATCCTCGTCGGTATGGCAGTCGAAACAACCGATGCCGAGAGTTGAGTCAACAACGGTGATGTTAGTGCTTTCGGTGACAAGCTCGTCACAACCGGTTTGCACCATTGCTGTCAGAACAGCCATTATCAGAATCAATGGCAAGATTCTCTTGTAGCTCATGGATTGGCTTCCCTCTCAGGCTTCGGTCATTGTATTCCCTTTTTATATAAAACCGGCACCTGTCGGTGTCAAATTATTTTTGGTAACGAGGCAAAAGCAGGCTGTCAGCGACCCAGATCAGGCAGGGAAAGCGCTCAGGATCGTCCGGGGTCAAGTAATTGGGTGATTCTGACGAAAATACTAAGATGAATCAAAGCCAACGATTAAGGGAGAGGTTATGTCACTATTAATAGAAATAATCGAATGGATGGATCCCTCGGGTGACGAAATGATTCACCGGCTTCCGCAGGAAGGCTCGGCCGATTTCAAGCTCGGCGCCCAACTGGTAGTGCGAGACAGCCAGATTGCGCTCTTTTTCAAGGATGGTCACGCCGCCGACTCGTTCACCTGCGGGCGGCACACTCTTTCCACACTCAACGTGCCTATTCTGACCCGGCTGGCGGCCTTTCCGTTCGGCTTCAACTCCCCGTTTCGGGCGGAAGTCTATTTCGTCAACCTGAAGGTGTTTACTGATCTGAAGTGGGGGACACGCCACCCGGTCACCTTCCAGGACAACAAACTTGGCCTGATCCGCCTGCGTGGATTCGGCGCTTTCACCATGAGAGTGGTCGAACCGGTGCTGTTTCTCAATTCCATAGTCGGCCGTCAGGCGAGGTACTCTACCGCCGACATTCAGGATTATCTGAGGGATGTCATCATTGCCCGCATGAATGACATGCTGGGTGAGAATCTCGATTCCATCCTCGACCTGCCCGCGATTTACACCGAATTGGCCGAGCAGTTCAAGGAGACGGTGCGCGACGAATTCGAGAAGTACGGTCTCGAACTGGTCGATTTCTATATCTCGTCGATTACGCCCCCGGAAGAGGTGAGCAAGCTGATCGATCAGCGGGCCGGGATGGAAGCGGTTGGCGATTTGGACAAATTCCTCAAATTTGAGATGGCTCGCGGGCTGGGTACTCAGGGCGGACCGGCGGCCACCGGCTCCGGTATGGGAATGGCGGCCGGGGTGGGGTTGATGATGCCGGGCATGATGACCAAGGCGTTTGCGCCGGAACAAACCGAACTTAAGCGGGAACCGGTGGCTACCGTGACCTGCCCCAAATGTCATACCGACACCCCGGAGCAGTCGCGTTTCTGCTATCGCTGCGGGCACCAGATGTTCAAGCAGAACTTCTGCCCCAGTTGCCGCCACGAGCTTCCGACCGAAGCGAAATTCTGTCTCGAGTGCGGCTTTAAGCTCGATTCCAAGGTGGTCTGCCCGCATTGCTCGGCAGAGATGATCACCGGATCCAAATTCTGCGGAGAGTGCGGCAAGAAGGTGACACCGGACGAGGGCGAAAACGAATAAGACCGGCTTTCACATAGGCGTAACCTGTCCCGGATGCGGCGGCGAGCTGGAACTGGAATCAGACTTTTTTGTTCTCGGCTGCCACTTCTGTGGATCAGTGCACCGGGTGGTGATGCCGGATGTCCCGCCCGCCTTTCTGGTGCCGGCCCGGACCACCAAGCGAGAGGCGCGGTTTAATATCGACCGCCATCTCAAGGAGAAAGGCCTTCCTCTAACCGGCTCCGGGCTGCATATCAAGCGGCTTTACTACCCGTACTGGAAGATTGATGCGGTGTTGTTCAAAGTCCGCAACCGGATCGACGAGCGGGTTGTGTCGTACGATAAGAATTACAACGACGATGTAGTCGTGGAGAACGAGAAGACCGATGTCAGCCTGACACCGTACATGACCACTCTCCCCGCCGGGACCGAGATGGCCGGCATTCCGGCGACGATCGGTCTGCGAGCCGACTATCTGAAGATGGTTCCGTTCTCAACTGAGAATCAGCAGGATGAATTCGATCCGCTGCCGCTGGCTAAGTCATGGGAGGAGGTACGGCGGACGCTCAACAAGCGCACGAACAGCCTGGGCAACATTGTACAGGCCGATTTCGGTAAAAACCGCACCGAGCTTTTTCATCCCAAAGCGTCGCTGGTCTATTTCCCGTATTTTGTGGTCGAGTCTTATCCGGGGAAAGATTATAATCGTTTTGTGGTCGATGCTGTCACCGGGCGGGTGGCTTCCCATGTAACGGACCGGCCCCAATCGGACAGTTTTGAATACAGCGAGCCGGTCGACTACCAGCCCGGGCAATTGCTCGTGATTCCGCACCGGTGCGGCAACTGCGGGGTCGATCTGCCTGAGGAACAATCGTACATATACATCTGCGAAAACTGCCGCCAACTGGCGGTGCTGGACAATCGGGCCGACATCTCGGCCGGCGTTTATACGGCCGAAACCGAGGCCAGCCCCAATGACCTGCTTTTTCCCTTCTGGTCGTTTGGCATATCACAGGACCAGTCGAGCCAATTGCGACCGATTTTCGGCGGGTTATTTTCATCCGGCCGGTTGGTGATCCCGGCCTTCCGGGTTCAGAACTTCGACGCTCTCTGCCGCCTGTCAAAACGTATCTCGGCGGCCCACCCAAGACTTCAACTGAGCCTCGTGGAGCAGTTCGACGCCCGGTATAAACCGGTGGCGGTCTGTTCGGACGAGGCTCGGATGCTGGCCGATGTCTTTATCCACCGTGAAAAATATCAGCCGGGCGGCGCGCCGGCTGAGCTTATCACTTTCCGGCCGACCGACTCCGCGCTTTTCTACGCGCCGTTTCACCCCGAAAGCTACTTCTACGTCGATTCGATACTCAACGCGGTTACATTCGAACGCAAGCTTTCGGTCTGACTGTAACCCTTTGTACCTTCGTAACCTTGCGCCGGCAAGCCCCGGGTCATAAATGCACTTAATTTCTTGCCTTGCTCCGGTTTTTTCGGTATTTTCGGCGGTAAGATTGGTATAATCAATGTCAATGGCGGAAAGCCTGACCGACGTGCTAATGCTGAAATTTCCCTCATAAATCCGCGCAACGCGTGCTCTGCGCTTGGGCGGTCGTTTTTTTATGGAGTGACCAGTGAAATATATGATTCCCGTCAACAAACTGATTCTGATCTGCTCGATTTTCCTGTTACCGGCGTTGGTGGCGGCGGAGATGCCTTCCACATTTGACGCGCCGGATACCGGCTATGTCAGCAATACCGTGGTGGACATTATCGAGCATAATGGGGGTATTTGGTTTGCAACCGGCGCAGGACT
>DAOWIC010000057.1 GCA_030641085.1 Calditrichota bacterium | reverse complement strand
GAGATGGATATTACGCTGCAGATGATTGCCAAAGGGCTGAATTCACCGCTGGCATCGAGCTGCGGTCGACTGTTTGATGGTGTCGCGGCGTTACTCGATCTCTGCCGGGAGATTAACTACGAGGCGCAGGCCGCAATCAAGCTGGAAATGATCGCTCGCCCAACTGAGTTCAGGCTGCCCTGCATTTCTCAAGCCGTCGCAACGGGCGCCCTGCCGATAGACAACCTTGTACGAGGCGTGGTGGACGCTGTTGGAGCAGGCGTTGAACCGGGAGAAATCGCCGGTGCTTTTCATTATGCCCTGGCCGACCTGTTTGTGGACGCCGCGATAGCGGTCCGCGAGAAGACGGGATGTGATCGGCTGGCGTTATCGGGCGGCGTGTATCAGAATCTGTTCTTCTTTGAATATATCCTTGACCGATTGAGGCGGGAGCAGTTTAATGTCTACTGTCACCGGCAGGTGCCGACCAACGATGGCGGTCTGGCCCTGGGGCAGGTGGTGATCGCGGACGCGATCTCTCAGGATTAATACTACTTACGAGGTTTCCTATGTGTCTGGCTATACCCGGTAAAGTTGTCGAGATAAAAGAGGATGAGGGGCTGAAAATGGGGCGCATTGATTACTCCGGCACGGTGGCCGGTGCCTGCCTGGAATATGTGCCCGAGGTTACGCTTGGACAATATGTTATTGTTCACGCCGGCTTTGCGATCAACATCATTGATGAAGTCGAGGCGCAGAAAACACTCAAGCTCTACGAAGAAATGATCGATCTGCAGGCCGAAGATAATCCGTTCGGTGAGGATGAATGAAGTATCTTGACGAGTTCCGCAATCCCAAAGTAGCCCGGACAATTCTTGATGAGATTCGGGCGGTAACAACCCGTCCGTGGGTGATCATGGAGATCTGCGGCGGTCAGACCCACTCGATTGTCAAGCACGGTATCGATCAACTGCTTCCGGATAAAATCGAGCTGGTCCACGGTCCCGGCTGCCCGGTCTGTGTAACGCCACTGGAGCTGATCGATAAGGCAGTAGCAATCGCGTCGCGTGAGAACGTAATCTTCACGTCGTTTGGTGACATGCTGCGCGTGCCCGGCTCGGAGCGCGACCTGTTTATGGTCAAGTCCGCCGGTGGCGATGTACGAATTGTTTACTCACCTCTCGACGCGGTGAAAATCGCTCGCGAGAATCCAGATAAGCAGGTTGTATTTTTTGGCGTCGGATTTGAGACGACCGCGCCGTCGACGGCTATGGCTGTCTGGCAGGCGCATCGCGAGAAACTGGCCAATTTCTTCCTGCTCGTTTCACACGTGCTGGTGCCGCCGGCGATGATGGCCCTGCTGGATTCGCCGCAAAATCGTGTCCAGGCCTACCTGGCCGCCGGGCATGTGTGCGCAGTTACCGGTTGGGAAATGTATCAGCCGATTGCGGAGAAATACAACGTCCCGATTGTCGTGACCGGGTTCGAGCCGCTTGATCTGCTCGAGGGTATTCTGGGCGCGGTAAAACAACTCGAGGCGGGCCGGGCCGAGGTCGAGAACAGGTACGCCCGGGTGGTATCGCCAAAAGGCAACGAGAAGGCGCAGGAATTGGTGGCGCGCGTTTTTGAAGTAACACATCGCAAGTGGCGCGGAATTGGAGAGATACCGCAGAGCGGCCTGCGACTGACAAGCAAATATGCCGGCTTTGATGCCGAGACTCAGTTCAAAATGGATCAGACCAGTGTCGAGGAACCGGCCGACTGTATTGCCGGACTGGTTCTGCAGGGTTTGAAAAAACCGTACGAATGCGCCGCCTTCGGAACCAAGTGCACGCCGCAGTCTCCGCTGGGAGCAACGATGGTCTCATCCGAGGGTGCCTGCGCCGCCTACTACGCGTATCACCGGCATGATCATCGGCCAGAAGCTGACGAGAAGGAGACACCTCGTGAAGGATAAGCCAGGCACCAACGATTTCGCCAGTTGTCCGCGACCGATCACCGGCCATGATACAATCCAGCTCAGTCATGGTAGCGGCGGCAAACTGACTAATCAACTGGTCAGCAGACTTTTTGTCGAGGCGTTCGACAATCCTATTCTTAATCGGCAGGATGATCAGGCGGTGTTCGAACTGGCCGGGAGCAAGCTCGCTTTCTCGACCGACTCATATGTTGTCGATCCGATCTTCTTCCCCGGCGGTGATATCGGTGATCTGGCGGTAAACGGTACGATAAACGACATCGCCATGAGCGGCGCTCGACCGGTCTATCTCAGCGCCGGTTTCATTATCGAAGAGGGACTGTCGATTGATGAACTGACGCGCGTGGTGCTATCGATGCAACGCGCGGCCGAAGAAGCTCAGGTCAAGATAGTCACCGGCGATACGAAAGTAGTCAATCGCGGCAAGGGCGATAAGCTGTTTATCAACACCTCCGGCGTCGGCATTATCGAGCATGATTATAACATCGCCGCCGATAACCTTCAGCCGGGCGACAGGCTTATTCTCAGCGGCACGATCGCCGACCACGGCATGGCGATTCTCTCCAAACGCGAGGGCCTGGCGTTTGATAGTCCCATCGAAAGCGACACCGCCGCACTCAATTCACTCGTAGCCGAAATTTTGAACGCGGGCGGCGCGGGTGTGCACGCCATGCGCGATCCGACTCGTGGCGGGGTGGCGGCCAGCCTTAACGAATGGGCCGAGAGTTCGTCGGTCGGCATCAAAATCACCCAGGAACGAATCGCGGTCCGACCGGCGGTGGCCGGTGCCTGCGAACTGCTCGGGCTGGATCCGCTCTATGTCGCCAATGAGGGCAAACTGATCGTATCGGTAGCTAAAGAGGTTGCCGAGAATGTGCTGGCGGCTATGAAAGCGCACGCGCACGGCGAAGACGCCGCCGTTTTCGGCGAGGTCGTCACGGACAAGTCGGGCATGGTGAGCATGCGAACCCTGATCGGCGGATGGCGCATTGTTGATATGCCGGTCGGTGAGCAACTCCCCCGTATCTGCTAAGGGGCTTAGCCCCGTTTATTCTGAAAATAGATTATCTCAAGCAAGAGGCCGCGGCTGAAGCCGTGCCACGGCGCGGCTTAATGCTCGGGTATAGTCTGATGTGGTCCCGCAACAACCGCCGGCGATATTGACCAGCCCCTGTTCGACATATCCGGTCACGATCCGGGTCATCTGTTCGGCGGCATACGGATACTGACCGCTTTCGTCGGGAATGCCGGCGCTGGGATGAATCGAGACCGCGCATTTGGCCGCCTCGGCCAGCTCCATCAGCGGACCATGAAGCGTTTCCGGTCCCGTGCCACAGTTCAAGCCGATGCAGAACGGTTCAAACTCGGCTACTGCATCATAGAACTCCACGGCAGTCTCGCCCGATAGCAACCGCCCGGTTTCATGCGAGATTGTTGCCGAAACCCAACGCGGAATGGGACGCTTCAGCTTCTTCTCAAGTTCACAAATAGCTCCCAGCGTTTCTTTAGCGGCGGCCAGATCATAGACAGTTTCGATCAACAGCAAGTCCACCCCACCATCGACCAGCGCCCGGGCCTGCTCGGAACCGGAGCAACGGAGATCGAACGGTGATACCTGACGCAGCGAACCGCCTTCCGGCGCGATCGAGCAGCAACAGTCGGTCGGCCCGATTATCCCGGCGACAAGTCGAGGCTGTGCGGCATCGCTGTGCGTATCGGCCACGCGGCGGGCGATCCGGGCCGCGGCGAGGTTCATCTGGTAGACATCGTCATCGGTTCGATACCGTTCCTGGCTGAGACTGCCGGCATTGAAAGTGTTGGTGCTGATGATATCCGCCCCGGCCTCGAGATAGGCGCGGTGGACCGATTGGATCAACTCCGGGCAGGTCAGTGACAGCACGTCAAGATTGCCGTACAGATCTACCGCGTGATCGGCGTATCGTTTACCGCGGAAATCCGCCTCGCTCAAACCGAGCGACAATAGCCGTGTCCCGATAGCGCCGTCAAGAACCAGCACTCGTTGCGCCAGCATCTGTTCAATCTGTGAGATATTAATCGTTACCATTAGTGACCACCGGTACTTGTAAAATAACCGAAGCAGCGCGGAGAGACAAGTCTTACTCAGCCAAACGCCCCGCCACATTTAAGCGGCAGGGCACGGTTGGATCCATCTCGATTTGACCCGGCTTAGAACCGGTGGGTGTAGGCAAGGCTGGCGATAGTTTCGTCGAAATCGACGGCCGAGCCGTCATTGTTTTTGTAGTCCGATCTCTTCACCGCCAGGCGGATCGCATCGGAGGCGGCCACGGTAATCTCGGACTGGAGCGTGAGAGTCGTTACATCGGTGATATCCGAAGTCGACAGCCCTACCCCGAACGAGTTTGACATCCGGGAGTCGAACATCCGGTTGTTCAGAATAGCGGTGTAGTTCTTGCGATCCGTCTCGCCCTGGTTTTCCACGTCGACCGTGTTAAGATTGGTGCTTGCGGCAAGCGACCATGACCGGCTCAGGGTAGACATCAGGCTGACCGTGATATTCTGCGAGGTGACATCGCTACCGGTGCGAAGGATATTGTTATCTTCGGTGAACTGGATGGTGTAATTAAGGGTCAGCGACTGGTTCAGGCGAAAGAGGAAAAACTGGTACATGCCGGTACCGGAATAGCTCGAGGCAATGTTGTCCACGACCGCCGAGTCGAGCGTAGCGTCGTTTTCCATTATATTATGCATCATGTTAAAAACCAGTGAGACCTGATTCACCGGCCGCGTGGTGGCGTTGAAACGATAGGTGGTCCGGGTGGTCGTGTATAGCTTCTGATCGGCGAGATTATCCTCCTGGGCGGTGTATGTCCCCTGAAAGGTCACTCTCCCCCGCGCCAGACGCAGGCCAAGCCCGGCGTCGATCTCCTTGCGATCATTCATGAGCGAGGTCACCCCGAGCGAGACATAGCCCGGCCCCACGTAGGAATACCCACCGTGGGCGTCAAAGGTTTTGGTCTTCAGGGCTACCTCGCCGGTGTAAGCGTAGTCAAAGCTGGAGGATACGGTCGGCGTGAAGACGTCCTCTACCTCGGAGGGTATTTCCTCACTGAAAAACTCCTCGCTTTCGCTGTTGCGGTTGTTGGCGGAACCGGAAAATTCTCCGGTGAAATTGAGCTTGTTCTGCATGAAGCTGAATCGGGAATTGGCTCCGACCACCAGATTCTCCTGCGGTGTAACACCTACCTGACGCAATGTGTCGCCGGCGGCGGTCGTATCGACATCAATGGAGTCGATCATGAATATCTCAATTGGCAACGAGTTAGGATCATCCTCCACTCTGACAACATTGATATCGATAAACGAGGAACCTTCCCGACCGATACCCAGTTTGACCCCGAGGAGATCCTGGGCGTAGACCGATGTAGTCGGTCCGGCTTCGACCGCGCGTTTGGTCCGCCCCCCAACTACGTGCAGCCGAAACACGCCGGGGTTGAGTTCAATGCCTGCCCCGCGCATTGTCACTCCTTTCAGCGTGTAGTTGGAGAAAAGGTGACTGAAATCGCCGAGGTGGAGTGTCCCCCAGTCCCACTTGGGGTGGGCCGAGAAGGAATTGATTTGCTGCCGAGCTGAGTTACCCTCGGTGGACAGGACTATGTCCAGCGATGTGCCCAGATTCCCAAAGAGCGTAAATGATGGCCGGAAAAACATCCTGGCGGATGATGACGGTCGGCGTTCTTCCGCGCCGTTGACACTGTAGACCTCCCCGTAGACGCCGAAGTCGCCGGAAAAATTCCAGGATTTCTTTTTGGTCGGCTCGGGTATATTCGATAAAGTGTCCACGGTCACGATTTGCGAACTATCGGCCGGTGGTGACGTATCGCTTTGCTGGGCTACGGTCGACTCGCCGATAAAAATAAACAGCAGGGCGGTCAGGCTTATTTTTTTCACGTCTTACTCGCTTTGCTTATCCGCTTCTACAATCGCACGGGCTTCTTCAAGGCGGTCGGCCTTGTGGAGAGCCTCTATCAGTCGTTCCCGCAACATGGCGTTGCCGGATTCTATTTTGTAACGTTGTTGCCATTCATCACAGAGTTGGTCGAGCCGTCCCAGTTTCTGGTGGATCTTTATCACCGCCGTGTAGGCCGTCTCGTTGCGGTCGTCCAGCGCGAGAATGCGCCGATAACTCTGGAGAGCCTTCTCGAGTTCGTTCTGTCCTTCGTACAGCCGGGCCAGACCGTTATGGGCCTGAATCGTTTTTGGCTGCAGGGCGAGGACTTTCTGGTACATATCTATCGCCAGGTCAAACGCCCGCCCGCGCTCGTACCATTCGGCGCGGTAAAGATGAAGGAAAATACTGGTCGGGGAATCCAGCAGAGAGGTATGGAGGAGAGCGCCGAATTCATCGCGCCCGAGCGAGCGCTGGGTGAATTCGAGGCTCTGTTCGATCATATTCTCGACCTCTGTCATTTCGTCCGCCATCGACTGATACCGGCCGAGCCGGTCCAGTTTCAGTTGCCCCTGCTCGCCTGCGATGGCCGCGCGGAATTGTGTCTGAAGCAACGCCAGTCGCTTGATGGCGTAGGCCAGCGCCTGGCGGTAAAGATCGGTGGCACGAGCCTTTCCCTCTGTGCGATCCGCCACCTTGGCCAGACAGTACCAGATTTCCGGTTCTTCGGGACCTTTTTCACGCGCCAGTTCCAGATGCTCTTTTGCCCGGTCATACCTGTCCATCAGCATATAGGTGTGGCCCAGTCGCAGGAGCGGCGAGAAATCGTCCGGGTAGCGCTTGGAAAAGGTCTCATACAAATCAACCGCATCGTCATATCGCTTGCCCTCCGAGTAGAGCCCGCCGAGCATCCTCAACGACGGATAGTGCTTCGGATCGACCTTTAGAGCCGTCGAGAGTTCCTCAATTGCGGCGTTGTCGTTGGCTTCTTTGGTGTAAGCGGTCGCAACCGCCAGCCGACTGTCCATATCATCCGGATATCTGTCAATCAGCTTGCGATATGTCTGCCGCGCTTCTTCCCACTTTCCTTCGCGTTCGTACGTGAGAGCGATCTGATGGATAACGCCGGTATCCTGTGGAAACGCTTCGGCGGCAAGTTCCCATGCGGAGCGGGCTTTGTCTTGACGGTTGAATATCCGCCAGTATTCGGCCAGCGCTTCGTAGACCCGTTTTTCGTCCGGGTGTCTTTGGATAAGAGTGTCATACTGCGCCAGCGCTTCCTCGACCCGGTTCATCTGGCGATACATCAGGGCCAGTTGCAGGCCGACCTCGATATCATCCGGCTGGAGCCGCTGAATCTTTTTCAGTACGACCAGAGCGCTGTCGTTGTTTTTCTCCGCCACCAGCAGTTCAAACAGCGCTTTGTGCAGGTTGACGTTGTTGGGAAATCGCGCCATGGAGCGTTCAATCTGCTCGCGCGCGGCGTCATATGTCTCGTCTTCAATCAATAGTGCGGCGATATTGGTACTGGCGTCGGCGTTGGATGGATCCAGTTCGGCCGTTCGACGAAAATGTGCGATAGCGTTTTCGTTGTCCCCTTGCGAGGCCGCCTCGATACCCAGGTTGAAATGGATCAGCGAGAGCAGCTTCGTAGCTTCGTGATCGCCGGGCGTTATTGCCAGGCAGCGTTCGAGCGCCCGGCGGGCATCGCCGAGTCGCTGCTGACTGCCGTAAAGCTGGCCGAGGAATTTCAGGAATTTCTCGTTATCCGGGAAAAGTTCAACCGCGCGCTCCAGAGACACAATGGCGCTATCGTGCATTTCGAGAGCGATATAAGCATTGATCAGGTACTCGTAGGGTACTTCCGATTCGGGTGTTTGCTCGATGTACGCGTTGAGCTTTTCAATCGCCATTGCATACTCGCCGGCATTAAATGCCCGTACACCCTCGGCAAGTAACTCCTGCGCCTGGACTTTGCCGGTCAGGAAAAGCAGACTGATAAGAATGAGCCAGTCAACGCGTCTACCGAGCATGAACCGCGTCTCCCCTCGTGCTCTCGTTGCCGGAGGTGTCAATCGCGCGCACCCGGTAATAATGTGTCGTAGTGCCGGCGGGATCGGCAAACTCCAGTCCCTCGACCGGGGAATCGTTCAATTTCGTAAAGATGCCGGTCGGGAGGTCGGAACGGTAAACATTGTAGCCAACCAGATCGAAATCGACCACCCGTTCCCACTTGATGCTGATACCGGTCTCAGTTTTCTTCGCGCTCACATTTCTCGGCGAAGGCGGTGAGGCGAAATCGCGCACCAGGATTGTGTCGATCTGACTGCGCTCGCTCTGGTTTCCGGCGGTATCCCAGGCAAGGGCGTAATAGACGTACTCTTGCCCCCTGGTAATGGCCGAATCACGATAGCGTAGCGGGACATCGTCGAACTGCGCCAGCATCATGCTATCGGCCGGTCCCTCGCGGCGGAAAAAGCGGTATTTGGCGACATCAAGCGACGGACTTCCGCCACTGTGAATATCGATATAGCGGCCCTCTACATTAGTGGCCATAAACGCCTGCGGCGGGATCGGCGGCACGTTGTCCGGGATCAGGACTTCGATGGTGATTTTCTCACTCTCGTTCCGGGACTTGTCGGCGGCGGTGACACTGATACTGAAGAGTCTTCCGGGAGTCAATCCGCCCGCCTCAAAACCGCTGTCGATATAGACCGTATCACTGATCGGCAGATTGGTAACACGCGGCTGGATACTGTCGGAAAGACCTCGATAGACATAGTAACCGATGACATCCTCGGCCACCGATGGGGCCCACGACAGCTTTATGACCTGTACCTCGACCTCCGACACGAGATTCGTCGGAGCATCAGGGGGCGTCTTGTCTTCGCCGATAGCCGACATGGCGTTACTGCGGCGACTTTCGTTACCGGAGGCATCGATCGCGATGATGGAGTAGAAATACTGCACGCCGTTGTCGATGGTCGAGTCATAGTAGATCGGAGCGCCGGGAGGCACCAATTCATGGTTCAGCTTGTGGAACTCTTTGTCCAGCCCGCGCGAGCGCGTAACCAAGTACCCGGCCACATCGAGTTCTGGACTCATGTTCCAGGAAATCGCCACCACGCCATCGCCCACTTCGGTCAGGGGCGCTTCGAGAATAGCCGGCGGCACATCATCGACCGGCGTGACACGAACAGTATCCGAAGTAGCACTCTGGCGTCCTATCGGATCGGTGGCTGTGATATAGTAGGCGTATTCCACGCCATTGGTGAGCCACAGATCGAAGTAGTCGCGTCGCTCGGCATCGTTGCGCAGGATCGGCTTTTCGTTCACCACCTCAAACGTAGCGCCGTGCGAGCTGCGCCAGATCAAGAACTGCACCGCCAGGTCATTGTAATCGCCGCGCCAGTCGTCGTAGTCCCACGACAGCGACACCCGGCCGTCGCTGGTCTCAGTCTTCAGGCCGCTCGGAGCATCTGGATAGACTTCCGTCACGCTCACCTGCCTGGTCACGGAGTCGATCTCCCGACCACGGCTGTCGATTATCACAATCTTGTAGATGTACTCAGCTCCGTGCTGAGCGGTGGGGTCGAGATACCAGCGCCCGGTTAGCTGCGCCACTCGGTTACTGATCAACGAGTGAGTGATACCGACAAATTCGTCCCCTCTCAACTTGCGCAGGACCTCAAACGGATCGGTAGTGGCCAGCGCCCGCGTGATAACCGGCCAATCCCCGCCCAGCACCGCCTGCACCTGGTTGGCGTCGATAACCGGTCGCACCGGGTTCCCCCCGGGTAGCAGGATGAATTCGTCGGTGGTCGGCAGCGGCCCCTGACGATAGACATGAAACGCCTCGGTTGATTTGGGTGGAACAGTCAGGATGAACGCAACCGTATCCCCCTTGGCCATCGGAATCAACTCTCGTTGGGCAGCGGCCGAGGCTGTCTGTGCCAACGCCGCTGATATGATCAAAACCGGTAAAAGCCTTTTCATAGACACTCCTACGGTATATAGATACTTGTCCAGAATTGCTGTGAAACCATGCCGATACCATTGGTGGCGCGCACGCCGATGTAATAGGTATTGCCGCTGGTCATGGGCGATCTTATCAGGTTGATCCGGCGCTCAGTCTCTTCGACGACACTGGTCCAGCCGATGATATCAGTGCAACTGCCGGTCGGGTTCAGGTCGACCGTACCGCCCTTGACGGCGGAGAAGGAACTGATCAGCGCCGCGCGAAGATCAATGGCTCCACTGGTGGTGCCGACGGCGAACTCGACATCGGAAATGCCCGACTCCGGATCCGAGATATTGGAGAAATTAAGTACCAGCATCGGTAGCAAGTTGATCGTCTGCACCGACGGCGTCACAACCGGAGTAACGGGCGGCGAGATGTCGCGGATCCAGGGACCGGTACAACTGACGCCACTGGTCATGCCGACACCGTTTACGGCCCTGACGGTGACATAATACTCGCCGGGCGACATGCTGTAGCCGGGTAGCTGCCACGATTCGGCCGGTCCGATCTGGGTATTATCGAAGGTTATACCATCGCCCCAGCCGACTATGTCAGTGCCGCCCGGGCTGGTGCCGATCGCAACCTGATAACCGGCAAGACCGGTTTCGTTGTCACGCGACCGCTCGATGAAGATAAGATAGTCGGTCCCGGCCGGGATGCCGTAGGCGAATGCAACTTGCGGCTGAGTTGGCTGGCTGGGATCGGTCGGTGTGGTCGGCCCGCGTCGTAACACCTCACTCTCGAGTCCCGCGCAGTTGGTGGCAATCACATCTATGTAGAATGAATCGGTGTAATTCAATATATCATCGGCGGCGTCTATGGCGAGCGCGTCACCTACCAGTGTCCAGTCCTCGGAGCGAATGGACGGATCGGATGCTGATACCGCCCGATACATATAGCTGTAGATCTCCGACTCGGGATCGCTGGAAGCAGCCCATACAACCGAAATGGTCGGCGGCTCGCCCGGCATGTATGATATCATCTCCGGTTGCCAGATACCGAAATCATACCCGGGCTGCAGCTCCGGCGGCAGTGGTACCGGCGGATTTACCGGCACATCCCATAACACCGCCTCGGTGAGACCGGCGATATCCGCTATGTCCATGCCCGCGTATATCGGTATCCCCGGTCGGGTCGGCGGGGTCGTGTCGATGTGCAGCGGACTGCTCGTTCCGTTGGACCACAGCAGCGCGCCGTTGCGTGCCCGAACGTTTACATAGTAGGTGGCGCCATGCTGCAGGTTCAGATCGTAGATGGCCGCGCTGGTCCGGCCGCCGGCACTGGTCCAGGCCAGGACGGAAGTGTTGCCCGGCGAAGTGCCGACCGAATACTGGTAGCGGTCAACGCCCGATTCGGGATCGTATGACGACCACTCGACATAGATTTGCGACAGATCATGTGAATAGAAATGATTCTCGATGATGATCATACCCGGCAGGTTAATGCGCTCCTGACGGTACAGATACTCCGGAAACATTACCGCCGGAGCGGCAGGCGGTGTTTGATCTCCGGTCATGCTGTACGACGACGAGGAACCGTCGGCCTGCTGCAGGTCGGGCAACTCGACACCGGAGAAGTTGGCGCTGAAATTGACCTGCCGGAAATTAGTGTACCCGGCGCCTCCTCTGGCCCTCAGATGGAGCGTGTAGTCGTTGACGCCTCCACTCGGATCATCTATCCGCGGGAAGAAATGCCGCAGCATCGATGTGGTCAGGCCCACAGTCTGGTAACTCTTATCCGGGAGATCGTCGAGGTCCTGCGCCTGATAGTGAAGTGCGTATTCCGAAATGCCGCGCGGATGCGAAGCTGACCAGTTAAAGTTGGCCCGGTTATAGTACGCCCAGTCGGCGGTGGCGGCGTTGACCGAGTTAACGGTCGGCACGGCCAACTCACTGGACAGGACGGCCATTCTCGCGTTAATCTCAGCCAGGGTCATCGGTCGCTGCTGAATGCTGTCTGGCTGCTCCTCCTTCCAGTTTCGATAGGAGGCCAGAATGTCATACAGGTTTTCGGTCAGAATCACTTTGGCTTCGTAGAAGTCGTCGATCGTCTCGGTGAAAGTCCATTGCGCCTCACCGATATTGTTCAGATCGTTCCGCGCGTGCCTCGGGTCATGGTCACCGAATGTGTACCAGGCCTCGGTACCGATATGGTACAATCCCTGGATCGGCATATCGACCCACAACTCGATTCCCTTCTGGGTGCACATCGCTTTGCGCGTGCTGTCGGTGAAGGCTCCGGTGTGCCAGGTTGCCTCGATATTTGCCAGACGTTCCTCGCGATCGGGGGCTTGGCTGAGCCTGAGGATCATATCCATGCGCCACCGGGTGAGCTCGAACAGTTCACTCGAATTGAGGCGGTTCGTCTTGGCTGCTAATACATCGGCAATGTTCGCCTCGCGGATGATCATATCGGTGTGCTTGTTATGCGCCCAGAGCATTTCATCCTTGAAGTAGGTGGTGTGGTCAAGATAGAAATTATCGACAGCGTTCATGAGGTTGACATAATCGGCGCCTACCTGGGCGTAGCTCTTGTCGTCGGGTGAACCGCCCAGCGCGCCGTCGATTGAGGCAATGGCCGCTTCAAGCTGCCCGATACGCTCGACCACCTGATCTTCGGCCTCAGCAAAATTCTCCTCGGCAGCGATAAGGATGTCCCGGTTCTGCTCGACCATATTTTCATCGACATCGAAGTCCGGTATGGTGTTGGCCGTCATGTGCGACACGCCATCGGCGTCGGTCGATTCTTCCATACTCAGATCGAGGCTGTATGATGTGATCGGGTTCCCTGCGAGCACTGCCTGCAGACCAGGCAGAGCGACCAAGTTGGACGATATCTCACTCAGGCGAGCAGCAATCTGGTTGCGATCCGTGTTGGAGCTTAATATCAATTCGTCAACCATGTCCCGGTAACCGAGGATGGCGTTGCGATCATTCACCGATGGCGCGTCCGGCGCCAGCATGATATTGTTGTAGACGTATGAAAGCTGGGCTGCCTCGGCCAGATATGCCGCGTGCTCCATCATCCACACATGCTCTTCGGGACAGTCGAAGCAGGGTGGATAACCCGCCACCGCGCTGTAGGCCAACTCTGTTTGCAGCAGATCGAGATCGGTAAGGTACATCAGAGCCAGTAGCTGAATCCACCATTCGTCATGCCGGGTCAATTGCCCGAACGTGTATAGTCTACCGAAGGCGTCTATCAACTCCTGAGCCGAAATATCGAAGGCAGCCGCCAGCGCATCCTGTATCGCCTGTTGCGCTTCGGCGACCTCCTCCTCCATCTCGTCCGCGGTGCCGCGGGCCTCCTCAATCAAGTCGTCCATCTCCGACGGTCGCCCCTTGCCGCCATCTATCCCGGTATTGGATACTTTACACCAAACCCCGACCGACTTGCATACACCGAGCACGCAGCCCTTGAGGGACGCCACGCCGAAGACATACCAGTTCGGATCGGCACCTATCAGGGCCGCTTCAAGGGATCCGGACGCCGAGACCAGTCCCCAAAGCGCTTCAGCCGAAACCCAGACCTTGGCGTACAACCCCCATGAAATGCCGACCTTGTACCATGCCATCGCCTCAAAGCCGTATTCAATGGACAGAATCCACAAATCCATGCCGGTGGTCATAGACATGGAGATCATGAAGCCCGGGTTGCCAATAAAGAGATCAGCGGTAGCATCGAGAACCATCAGGACTTTTACGTCGATATGACCGTTGATGGCCCAGGCGGTAGATCCATTGGGGTCTTCAACGATAAAGAAGTCCATCGACGCATTCCCGGTGAGGAAATCGCCGACTTCGATTTCAATCCATATTCCACCCTGGGCATAGACGCTCGTGAAACCGACCTCGAGATACATCGTCCCTTCAAGCCGGCCGTCCTGTCCAAGAACGACCACCCGGCCATCCACCCGGAAGAAGCCCTCGGTGATCGTCACCAGTACCTTGCCCGAAATCAGGTACTCGTTGATTATCGTCACCTCGCCGTATAGCAGGATGGCGAAGCTGCCCGGGTCGGGTCGCTGGATTAAATCGTTCGAGTGTTCATCAAGGCCGCCGAATCCGGCGACACTGCGTACAAGCTCGATATCACACACCGTTGGATTATAGAAGAAACCGCCCCCCACGGAGGTCAACACCAGACAGGGTGGTATCGTGATACTGACATCGGCCGCCACAAACAGGCCGAAACTGGTTTCGCCGTTCAGGTGCGCGATTTTCCCCACGACCGCAAAGCCGTAGGCGCCGCCCATCAATTCGCCGGTACCGCCCATAAGGAGCGCGAATCCGGCGTCGCTCTGTTCGTAGCTCATGTCGAGATGGAATTCGACCACATCGACAATCGAGACCCATGCATTTTCGATGATTACATGAGTCGAGTGGTCGGCCGAAGCCACATAAGTGAGGAACTGATCGATACCACCACCGCCGACACCTGAGATATCAATCGACGCACCGAAAGCAAAATAGCTTTCCACCTCGACCTGGTTGACGGTCGCCTCCTCGGCTGTCTCGCCGGACTGTTCCTCGCAACTGGCGCCGCCGGAGACCTCGAGTGTTGTCGGCGAGGAACTGAAGCCAATATTGCCGACCGTGACGGTCACAATGTCGGTTATCGTAATATATCCTTCGTCAATCGAAATATCTTCAATACCGCCGCTGGCGGTCAGGTGCCAGTTCGAAAACGCCACGCCGCCGCCGCAACTGCCGAGATTGATATTCAGGCTGCCCGAGAGCGTCATGGAAAAATCTTCGTCGGCGTCATCAAACATGGTGATCTCGGTAAAGTCGAGCTTGAGCGATTCCCAATCGGCGTCAAACAGATCGGGCGGCACCTGCACGGGACCCCAATCCAGCGAGAAATCACCGTCATACGTTATCACCAATCCGGGCGCAACTACCTGACCTCCGGAGCGCTGCCCCAGGCGAACCCACTTGTCCTCGTCGCTCATGAAGTAAATATCTGCGATCATCTCCAGCGTTATCGCATTGCGATTGCCGAATTCGATACCGAGCGCGGCGTAGGTCGGATCGAAAGTCGCCACCCACAGCGGCAGTTCGGTTTCGTCGTTGTTGAGGCCCGGCTCGACGTCGTTGATGAACAGGAACTTGGCATCACCTTCAATACTGCCGTCCGGATTGATTTGAACGTTAAACACCTGCCGTGCGGTATCGCACGGCTCAGGGAATCGGGCGAATCCGGAAACGAGCAGGCTGGAGGACTCAATTCCGAGTCGAGTCAGGGCCAGGTATTCGTCAACGAGATATAACCCTTGCGGATTGTTGATAAAGTCAACGCCGCCGAGATCAAAGGAACCATCGGTACCGACCTTGAAGCCCCAGAAGGTGCTGACATTATCGAAGAAGTTTATTTCGCCGCTGAGCGAGAGATAGAAAACCCGGTCCTCGTAGGCGAACGCCATGGCCGGGTGACCCTCGATATCCTTCAGCGCAAAATCGGACCCGAAAAGCTCAAACTGTTGCAGGGCATCGCCCTGGACGCTGACTTCCGGCACGGTCACACCGTGGACTGTGGAGATGCTTAGCCCGGCGATTGATATCGCCATGCCGTCGCCGAAGGTCTCCTCCGGGAATTGCAGAACGCCGCTCAATGTAAGCGCAAACTCGTCGGCGGATATGCTCATGCCGAATGCGGGATGTTCGCCGATTGTCTGAGGCGTAAATGTCGCAATCGCCAGTGGCAGCGATAATCCGGCGTTAGCATCAAAATAAAACTCGAACTGATTGCCTTCCCACTTGGCGACATAATGAATCGACGCTGGCTGGTCGTCGGAACTGAACAGCGAAGTCTGAATATCGCCCGAGAAACAGACCGAATCCGAACCGGTACCGAAAGTACCAACCACGCCGCCGACCTTGAAATTGAAGGCGTCGCTTAGATCGGTGTCCACCAGATATTCGTCGAGCGGCTGGAATATTTGAGTGTATTCACCGGTGCTTACCGTACCGGAGACACCTCCGGCCGAGATAACCAGTGAGTCGAGACTGATATCGACATTGCCCAGCGCCTCGGGCAGAGCTATCCGCGCGCTGGCGATCAGCGCCGGAGAACCGTTAACGCGCGCATACTCCAGCAGTGTCAGGTCAAGCGGAATGCCAAGGTTGGTCAGCGACAGCAGTCGGTCGGAGCCTTCCGAGGGTGAAACGCTGATAGTCCCATCGACCAACTCGAATGTTGCGCCGTTTACCGTGATACCGAAGGCGATATCAAATTGCGGTGGCTCTTCACCCTCGTTGCCAAGGGCGGGCACAACCAGCTTGACGGTTTCGCCCTCACGGGTGGAGATGCGCAGGCCGTTGGCCACCGCCTCGGTCTGGACCAGTACCTGGTCGCCCTCCTTCAGTTGAAGGTAGGCGATCTCTTCATCTGGCAGCGGCAAACGCTCCGGCAGTGGGATGATGCCGAATAAATCGCCTGGATGGAAACCGTCGCGGTCAAGCGTCGCCACCATTGATTCGTTCAAATAAAATTCGGCCACACCGGCTTCCACGCCGAAAGGCGAGAAGTCGATACTGAAATCATCGGAGAAAACACAGCGAATGTCGGCGTAATCCTCGCCGCCGAAACGGATAAAGACATTGGTTTCGCCGCTCATCGCCAGACCGCCGGAACTGAGCGAGATATTTTCCGGCAGGGTCAGCCGGACGCCGGTCTCTTCTGCGATGGCAGCGCCGATGTCAACGGCGCTCCAACTGAGACCACCCATCTCGGTCACGAACTTCAGGGCGAACTGACTGCTGAAGGTTGCGCTACCGGACACGACACTGAAGTCGCCGATATCGACCAGCAGATTATTAAACGTTACCCCGACCGAGGCGCCCTCGGTTAGATTCAGGCTGTTGGAACCGTCGATCAGCAAGCCTTGAGAGTTCAGCACCGCCGTGTTGATGTTAAACACCAGCACCGGATCATCCTGCGGCACCTGCCACTTAAACGGATCGGTGATAGCGATCTGACCGTCGAGAATCCGGGCGTTGATCAAATCAAAGCTCACCTGTCCTTCGGCACTGATCGTGTCGCCCTCGGCCACGCCCGGTAGACGCAGCGACCCGGCCAAATCCATCACGGCGCTTTGAGTGTCATCGGTTATCGCGAGCGTGACCGTGGAGGTACTGATTGCCAGTCGGCCGATACCGATATTGAGCGGGCAGGCGGGAATGAAGTTGTTCAGCGTACCGCTTAAGCGACCGCGACCGTCCACGGTAAAGGCCGTCTCGATGACATCGCTGACGCCATCCTCTCCCTCGCACCGCAACGCGGGCGGCATCTGGACCGCGCCCGCGAAGGTAACGTTGAAATTCTGAGCATCATTCACCACCGCCAGATCGCCGCCGATTTCACGAACGAAGAAATTCAGTTCGTTGCCCAGCGGCAGCAGCAGTCCCTCGCCATCGAACTGCTTTGTTTCAATAGAACCGGTGACATGACCGTTCTGGTAACCCGCGTTAAGAATTGTGACCTGCGGATTTCTCAACTGCGGTGGGACCCAGTCCGGGAATTCCGGAAAACTCAGATCGAAGTCGAAGGCAAAGCCCCACTCACCCAGCGCGCCGCCGTCGAAATTGAACCAGTCGAAACTGAACGCTTCCATCCGAAATGCAAGCGGCTGGAGACCAAAACCCATGAATGTATAAGGCTCATTGTTAAGCTCGCCGAT
>DAOWIC010000012.1 GCA_030641085.1 Calditrichota bacterium | reverse complement strand
GCTGTTCAATATCGGTTCGCTGAACGACAATTTCCGGCTGAAGGAATTCCTTCTCGGCGAGGTCGCCCGCTACCTGACGAAGTTCGGGCGGCGTTTGAACGCGGGCATCAGTCCGGAAGAATTCCAGGCGATGAGCGATCCGCTCAAGACTCTCGAACTGACCCGGCGTCGCATGGAGCTGGGCACCGGATTGCTCGCCGACCGCAACTCGCTCGAGTTTCATCTGAACCGGATCGACTATTTCACCAAGCTGAGTGCGGCCAACAAACTGAGTGAGCATTTCCTGAAGGACTGGCATTATCTTAAGACGACCAGCTTCTGGAGTCGCCTGGGCGATTTCCTTTCGGAATTGGGCGGCAAGCTCAGAGGCGCGTTTTCCAGTTTCGGCTACCTGCGCCTGATTCTCAATCAGCGCAATCCGGCCTATGTGTATTATAGCGTGATAATAATCATATTTATCCTCCTGGCGATATATGTGCCGCTCAAGTGGCAGGATTATTCGCAAGAGCAACTGAGGGACTTCCAACAGCGCACCCATCAGAGCGGCGGGGATACCGGTCGATGAAGGCGCGCTACGAATCAGGGATGAGATGCGGCTGTGAAATTCGGTAAGATATTCAAAATATTCAAAAAAGGCTCCAAGGCGGCTCAAAAGCGCAAGGGGCAAAAGGCTTCGGGCGGTTTTGACTGGCCGAGCGGAGTGAGAATCGGCGTCTACGGTCACACCAACGCCGGCAAAACAGTCTACTTTACGGTGCTGAACGAAGAGTGCAAGATCGCCCGCGACTTGCAGCTTTCGGTGACTGACAACGCTACTGCCGGCGAATTCCTCACCAACTATCGTTCTCTATGGGGACTCGGCACCACCAGCGATGTCGGCACGGTGGTCGATCTGCGGGGCGAGAAGAAATTCCCCGAACCGACCCAGAAAGAACGGGTGCTGCTTTTTAACGCTATTCTTGACGGGAGCAAAAGTCTGCCGATTGTCACCTGCGACTATCCGGGTGCGGCCATATCGATTTCGGAACCGAGCGAACTCAAAGAGAAGATTACCGACTTTATGGATGACTGCGATGGTCTGCTCTTCTTCTTCGACTCGAAGATCCTTCAAGCCGAGCTGCAGACGCAGGCTCATGTCGCCTCGCTGGTGAACATGCTCGAACGTCTGGCCCCGCTCGGCTCGCGCCTGCCTATCCCGGCCGCACTGGTGGTGACCAAGGCCGATATTCTGGACGGTTTTGTCGGCGAGGAACAGAATATCCTGATCACGCCGGAGGACGAGAACCTTCTCTCGGAAAGTTACGAGTTGTTCCTGGAGAAGCTCCTCAGCAGTCCGCGGATATCATCCAGCCCCGCCTGGTCCGGCTCGGTGAGAAATGTTCTGGTCAAGCTGCGCGAATTTTTGAAGGTTGTCGTCGGGCGCACGCTGGATTTCCAGATTTTCTTTACATCGTGCACCGGGACCACCCCGGCGAAAATCGGCAGCGATGTCGGACGGTCCATCTACAAGCCACCGGAGAAAATGTCACCGGCGGGAGTGAAGGAGCCGTTCAAATGGCTGCTCAATTCGATCGTCCGCAACCGCCGCATCTCCCGTTTCCGCGCGGTCGCCAAATTCGTCGCTGTGGTCAGCCTGGTCTGGATTATTCTGTTTTCGATCCCCTGCCTCTTTCACTTCATGTACCTGTTGCCCAAGGCGGTGAGTGTCGAGAGCAATATTCTCGAAACCTATAACGGCAATTTCTACAACACTTCCTCGCAGGAACGGACACGGATCATTTCGGCCTTCAGTCGCTACGAGCGTTCCTGGACGGTTAAGTGGCTCTTCCCTGAATTTCTGGTTCCCTCGGGACGCTTGAAGGAGAAATACGGCGCGTTCAACCTCACCGAGGAGATCAAGCGGCTCGATCAGGTGATCGACCGGTTCACCGGGGTTGTCAACGACCCCGTGCTCTGGCCGAAGCTGAACCCGAGCGACACGACTATCATCGAAAACGAAGAACACCAGCGGTTGAGAACCGATCTTGATCGGTTCCACCAGGGTGACTCGACGGCGGTATTGTTCAAGCGCAGCGATCGCGTTATAACCTACTGGGACCTATTCCTTAATTTTATCTCGCATCGCGGAGATTCCAGCTTTTACAACGCGATCAGCGAACAGGCGCAGTTCAATGCCCGCACCTACGGTCAGGAGTTGAGCGCGTCTGAGAAATCGCTTGGCGAGGCGTTATCGGCCCGGCTCAAAGTTCGCGCCGAAAAGAAAGTCCAGAAAGAGGTAGCCCGCAAGGCGGCGGTCGAGCTGGACGATCTGTTCGATCGCATCAACGGCAATTCGAGTCCGGCTTATCGTTTGGGCGAAGCAGTCACCGAACTGCGCCGGATTCGCAAGCAGCTTGATCCGGCAGTCGACGGTGAAAATATCGCCGCCATACGTCGTTACCTGCGGAATGCGGAAGCGTTCGAAAAGCGCCGCAAGTTCACCTACAAGGTGGAGTCGGTGCCGGCCCAGGGTCACCTCCATATCGAGGTGACCGCAAGCGGCAAAGATCCGGCCTGGTCGGAGCTGTCGCAGATTATTGAGGGCTTCAACTACTCGGTGCAGTGGAAGCTCGGCGATGAGATTCATATCGCGCTTGATACGCTCGGCGCTCCCGAAGATTGGGGTAAGAAAGCCAGCGACCGCAAGATTCTCAAGGGTAGGTATGCCCTGTTTAATATGGACGGCGAGATATTCTTCGATAATCTCCGTCAGAAGATTACGATCAGGTTCTCGCCCCCGTTGAGTGAGATGCTGCCGGAACTAAAGAAATGAAAATCGTGATACGGTAGATACAGGAGTTGACTATGTACAGACATAGAGTGACAAAAGGATTATTCCTCAGCGTGGCCGCCGTGACCTTCCTCTGGATGCTGCTGGTGCCGGTAACGAATGCTGCCACCTTTCAGCTTCCGCAGGGCACCGAAGTGAAGGTGAAATTCAATCCCGACACAAAAATCAGTTCGGGAGAATTAAAGGTCGGCACCGAGTTGAGCATCACGCTGTCGGAGCCGATTCTGATCGGCGACATGCTGCTGGTGGCGGAGGGTGCCGCCGGTAAGGCGGTGGTTACAGAGGTTAAGAAAGCGGGCGCACCGGGAAAACCGGGAAAGATCGTGGTCGAGTTTACCGAGCTTGGCACCCGGGGCGGATTCAAGACCACCGACGGATCAGCTATCAAGCTCGGCGGTCAGGTGGAGAAAAAAGGGAAAGGGAAAAAGATCCTCGCCTATGTCACGATAGTCGGGATATTCCTTATCAAGGGCGGTCAGGGCGAGATCAAACCCGATGAGGTCCACACCGCGATTGTTGCCGAGACCACTGTTCTGCAGAGCGAATAGCCTCCTCACTCTATGTGTTGGAACGGTCAGAAAAAAGGCCAGCGCCTCATGGCGCTGGCCTTTTTTGTTGCATGTTTATCGTCTGAACTTATCACCAACCCATAATGACCGACACCTGTCGCGCTTCCAGGTCGCGGATATAATCCTGCTGAGTTGCATCCTCCTCCACAACGGTATTGCCGTAAAGGTACACAACATCGCCGCTGTCGATACCGGGATTGTTCACCAGCGGCAGAATGTCGGTTATCAGATTGCTGTGAAGATCGAGATTGGTGAGATCGAGCAGACCCTGCAAAGCGCTGATATTGACGATCTGATTCTCGCTGATATCCAGTTCTCGCATCTCCAGCATATTAGCGACAGGAGAAATGTTGGAAATACTGTTTCCTCTTAATGAGAGCGTCGTGAGCGACTGTATTCCCGATAGCGGCGAGATGTCGGAGATACTGTTTCCACTCAAGGAGAGCGACCAGACTATCTCCATCCCGGACAGCGGCGAGATGTTGCTGATGTTGTTGTCGTCCAGATCAAGCTCCCGCATCTGTGTCATATCGGTCAGCGGCGCGATACCTGTGATGCCGTTGCTGGCGGCGTACAGCCACCGCATCCCGGTCAACCCTGCCAGTGGCGAGAGATTGGAAGCGTAGTTCCAACTCATCCGGAGATAATCGAGGTTTTTCAGGTGTTCCATGCCCGACAGACTGCCCACACCCAGGTCAGCGAAATCGAGATAGGACAGTCCGATAACGTCGCTAAGATATATTGCGTCGGTGCTCACGTTGGCCGCCTGCCGGATTACGCCGTCAAGCGTGCCGTCGGCAAAGGTAATGACACGATCTGGCAACCTGTCGGCCAGCACCTCGGCATCCTGGGTAAAGATCGAAGACGAGTCGAGAATGTTCTCCTGCATGTCCAGAGCACCAATGTCCCAAAACGACACCCAACTCCGAATCGGCGCCGTGCCGACATCAGCCCTTGTGGAGAACGAGATGTTCAGCAGCGAGGCGTTACCGTTGGCATCGACAAGACTGGCGCCGGTCGTATCGCTAACGATTACGGCCAGCATCATGCCGTCGTACACAAGCTCCGACTGGAACGCCACATCGGGGCCGGCTGACTCCGACAGCGTGACTTCAGCCGGTTCGATCGCCGGTATCGGGTACTCAAAGACCGCCCAGATCATATTCACTGGCTCCATGTTGAACACCTTGAACTCGAGCGCAAACTCCGTACCGGAGACAGTTTCGACATATGTGGGAGTGAGCTTCGCCAGCGGCACCACCGGTCTTAGCACGATCTGAAGTTCCAGCACCTCGGCAGGATTCACGTTGACCACCGTCTCGCCCCGATACAGGACCAGCGGCCCGCCCGTGGTGGTGCTGCTGATACCTTCCAGTACGAAGCGTCGACTCTCGCCGACCGGCACGGAAACTTCACCGGCGACATAGTGACCGTCCACAAGCTCCAAATCAACCCGGATCGTATCCATGTCGCGGGCAGTGACAGTCAGCCGGTAGAGATTGACCGCCTGGGTGAGTGAGGCGTCGGTTATCTTCATGGCGAGATCGATATTCCCCCCGCCGGGCAGACGGTCGTTATTGGTACTCCGTTCCGAACAGCCGCCCAGCGCCATGACAATAGCAGCCAACAGCAGGGCGGGCAGCCATATGATTAGTTTTCTTTTCATGACCATCCTCCCTACATTGTCGCCGTCAGGGCGAAGGTTAATTGGTATCCGCTCAGATCAATGGCGCTGTCATCGGCATTGCCGGTAAACAACTTGCCGCCGGCTGAGAGGTGGAAATTATCGGTGAGTTTTCGACCGAGCAATGCTCCAAAGCCGATAATGGTCGACTTCTCGAACTCGACATCGTTTCCTCCGACCAGGCGCAGGTCCGCCGAAGGAGCGATATCCCAGCCCTCGGAAAAGACCCAGGTTGCCGAACCGGCAATGGTAAACTCGTCACCGTACAGCTTGTATGGGTTCAGTGCAAGAAATCCGGCCGAGTCATATTGACGGTTTTCACCGCGCGCGACATAGCGGGCGAGGCCGGTCATAGTCAGCGTGGGCGTCATGTGACTGGCGGTTAGTCGAAAATCCAACTGCTCGCTCTGCTTGAAGTTCTTGGTACCATCCAGTTTGTCGGCGACATAGGCCGAGTAGATGGCGTCGAGCGATATGATTGTGCCGCCGGACTCGTAGTCAAAACCGCCGTTGATGCTGAATAGATCGCCCGGGTCATAGTCGCCATAATCGACATATGGCTTGTATTCGCCGATATACTGG
>DAOWIC010000214.1 GCA_030641085.1 Calditrichota bacterium | reverse complement strand
GGGTAGGCGCTCAACCTGCCCGGGTATTTTTTTGCCCTATTGTTAGACTGTCGCCACACCACCCCCCGAACTCTCAATTGACACTCACAGGGCTTACTGCTCAACTTGCCCGACATTTTTCGCTTCACTGTCCAACCCCCCTCACCTCGCCCCTTTAATTCTCGATTGACACCCATCGGGTGTTCGCATACCTTGGACACTCATGAACACGCCGAACAAACTAACTCTGCTTCGGGTATTCCTTGCCCCCGTGTTCATGTACTTTTTTCTCTTTGACAACTTCTACATGCGCATCATCGGCCTGGCTCTGTTCGTAATTGCGGCCCTGACCGATCTTGCCGATGGCTACTACGCTCGCAAGTACGGCATCATCACCGGATTCGGCAAATTTATGGACCCCCTGGCCGACAAGATTCTGGTCTCATCGGCGCTGATCGCATTTATCGCCCTTCGCTACGTCTCACCGCTGCCGGTCCTGTTGATAATCGGCCGCGAGTTTGCAGTAACCGGGTTGCGGTTGCTGGCGGCCTATCGGGGGGTTGTCATATCGCCGAGTTGGGGAGCCAAGCTGAAAACATTTCTTCAGATGGTCGTTGTTGCAATCCTGGTCCTCTATATTACTCTCCTGACAACGCTGCAACATTTGGAAAGCCCGGCCTTGGCGTTCCTTGAATTCGATTACTATTTCTATTTCAATTTGTTATTATGGCTGACAGCCGTGATTACCGTGTGGACCGGCATTGATTATGTTCTGAAGTATTTTTATATGATCAGATCGGTGTTGAAATAGATGACAACCATGAAAGACAAAATCGCGACGCTGATAGCCACCGGCCTCTATTCGGGATACATGCGTCCCTATCCGGGAACGTGGGGAACGATACCGGCCTGGTTGATCGCATACTTCCTTCTTGGCGGTGATACGCTGGCGCTGTCGATCGCTGCAATCGTCTGTACTGCAGTTTCAGTATGGGCTGCCGGGAATGCCGAGAAGTCGCTGGGGCATGACGCCCGCAAGATAGTTATCGATGAATGGGCCGGCATGTTTACATCGTTGATACTGGTGCCGTTTTCACCGGCGACTTATGCTCTGGCTTTTTTCGCGTTTCGATTTTTCGATGTTGTCAAGATTCCTCCGGCGGCGCAGGCTGAGAGACTTCCCGGTGGCTGGGGTGTGACGGCCGATGATATCGTTGCGGGAATTCATGCTAATATTGCGGTCCAGGTTTTTCTGTATGTAATTGACCGCTTCGAATTGGGCGTTCCATTCTTCAGTTAGGTAGAGTTGGTGTCATGGATGTAGAAATCATCACCATTGGCGACGAAATAATCTCCGGTCATGTAGTCGACAGCAACGCTTCCTTTATCGCCCAGCAACTTGAAACAGCCGGTTTGACTGTGAAGTATCGCAGTTCGGTTGGTGACTCTGTTGAGCAGATAGAAGAAGTCTTTCGACTCGCTCTCAGGCGTGCTTCGCTGGTAATCTGCACCGGCGGTCTGGGACCAACCGATGATGATGTCACCAGAAAAGCAATCGTCAAAGTTTTCAAACGCAACCTGATCTATCACGAAGATGTCCTCGATGATATCCGCGAGCGTTTTGAAAAAAGAGGCGTGGAGATGCCGGGCATAAATCAGAATCAGGCCCTGCTGCCGCAGGGGGCCAGGTTCTTTCCCAACAAGTTCGGTTCGGCGGTGGGGATTTGTATCGCCGAAGAGGGGAAGATATTCATAGCTCTGCCGGGTGTGCCTTTTGAGATGAAACAGATTGTCACCGACAGTGTGGTCCCATACTTGCGCAGCCTCAAGACCGGACAGGCGCTTAAAGTCGTGACGCTGCGGACGACGGGCGTAATCGAATCAAAGCTGGCCGAGTTGATCAAGCCGAACCTGAAACTTCCCTCCGGCGTGAAACTGGCCTACCTGCCCTCGGCGGGCGGCGTGACTCTCCGCATCACCGCCACCGGTTCAGACGAAGGCGAAGTTGAGAACAAAGTACGAGATCTCACCCGCTATCTTGAATCAGTGGCCGGGTCCTACATCTATGGTCGTAACTCCGATTCACTGGAATCGGTCG